>NZ_JACANS010000007.1:0-189893 GCF_030329305.1 Acinetobacter sp. 251-1
TTTCATGGAAAATCTCCTTGTTCAAAGACTAGTCGATTTTCTACTTTTAAACTCGTTTAATTTTCGGGAGCATTACCCAATGCTGATACGCTCAACCTCAGCAATATCTCGTATACGACTACCTCTGACCATTAAGTATAATATTTTACGAGTCATAACTGAATTACATCCGAGGTAGCTGAGTGCATGGTCACTAATAAACTGGCGTTTACAGCCTTTGCACTGATAATTTTGTTTCTCATCTACTTTGAGACCATTTTTCTTTATACTGTCACTGAGGAAGGTTGGACATTTGATTTCTAGAGTTATTTGCATTTCTCTACTTTATCAAGATTCAACCCGTTTTTTCAGCATACTTTTTGAAACACTAACCTAAATTTTAATGATTTAATGAAATTAATTTTGCTGATTTTTAATGATTTGATGAAATTCTGAAAATAGTTTGAATAAATATCGCAATCGCTTAAAAATAAGATAAATTTTCAAAAAATAAAAACTGCAATTTTTGGATAGTGATTGCAGTTCTTGTCCTAGCTGATAGTTTGGAATCTTTGCATGATGTGGAAAACAACAAGCAAGGATCAAGGAAATGTCAGGAAAATATATTCAAGTGACAACCGCAACAGGGAACCAATACAAAGCTTACTTAGCAACTTCTGTAGATGGTAAAGGTCCGGGTATTGTGCTGTGCCAAGAAATTTTTGGCGTTAATCAAGCCATGCGTGACAAGGCAGATTTACTTGCAGAAGAAGGTTATAGCGTTTTAGTACCAGATTTATATTGGCGAATCGCACCTGAAACGGAGTTAGGTTATGGTGCTGAAGATTTTCAACGTGCATTTGAGTTGTATCAACAATTTGATGAAGACCTCGGTGTACAAGATATTGAAGAAAGTTTGGCTTTTTTAAAAAGTTTAGATGTATGTGATGATCAAGCACAGCAAGCGGTGGTTGGCTTTTGCTTAGGTGGAAAATTAGCATATTTAGCAGCGTGTCGTATTCCAAATCTGGCGTGTTCTGTAGCGTATTATGGTGTTGGGATCGAAAAAGCACTTGCTGAAAGTCAAAATATCCAAGGTAAATTGCTATTACATATGGCGGAGCTGGATCAATTCTGTCCTGAAAATATTCGCCAAGACATTCAACAGGGTTTAGCACAGATCAAAGGCACAGAAGTCTATGTTTATCCGCAGGTAGATCATGCTTTTGCTCGTCCAAGAAGTGAACATTTTGATAAAACTGCCGCACAAATTGCTCATGAAAGAACAGTTGCTGCATTACGTAAAACCATCGGTCCTGATTATGATTTAGCAGCTCTGTGGGAGGAACACATTCGCCATGAGTTTGATACACGAGATGTCCCTGCAACTATGGCAACCATGGTGGCTGAGCCTTATGTGAATCATATCCCAACCATGACGGGCGGTGTTGGTTATAAGCAACTGTCACGTTTTTATCAGCATCATTTTGTTCATCAAAATCCTAAAGATATGAGTCTGATTCCAATTTCTCGTACAGTGGGAGCAACCCAAGTTGTAGACGAGTTCATTATGAGTTTTACCCATGATGAAGAAATTGATTGGCTGATTCCGGGGATTGCACCTACAGGTAAAAAAGTACAAATCCCAATGTTAGGTGTAATTAAATTCCGTGGTCCAAAACTATGTCATGAACATATTTATTGGGATCAAGCAAGTGTGCTTGTTCAGTTAGGTGTTCTCAATCCACAAGGTCTACCTGTTGCAGGTGTAGAAACCGCACAAAAATTGATAGATGAATCTTTGCCTTCAAATACCTTAATGCCATCTTGGTCATCAAGTGAAAAGAAATCAGTCGCTTAATAGGAGTTGGTAATGAAGATTGAATTTAAAGAAAAAACAGTCATTGTGAGTGGTGGTGCAACGCTGATTGGTCAAGCTGTGGTTGATGCCTTTATACAAGTAGGTGCAAATGTTGCGATTTTAGATATAGATCCAGCAGGGCAAAAAATTGCAGATGCCTATACAGACCAAGCTTTATTTATTGAAACAGATTTAACCAATGATACGCAACTTAAGGATGCAATTTCCCAGGTTCAGCAAAAGTTTGGGCAAGTTCATGTTTTAGTCAATTTAGCATGTACATATTTAGATAACGGATTTCAGTCGAGTCGTCAAGATTGGCTCAAGGCTTTAGATATTAATTTAGTTTCAGCTGTAGAGTTAACTCGTGCTGTGTATACGGACTTAAAAGCAACACAAGGTTCAATTGTTAATTTTACCTCTATTTCAGCGCAATGTGCACAAACAGGTCGCTGGTTATATCCCGTATCTAAAGCTGCAATGCAAGCATTAACCAAAAGTATGGCAATGGATTTTGCAACCGATGGTATCCGAGTCAACTCAGTTTCACCAGGTTGGACATGGTCACGTGTCATTGCGGAAGTGAGTGGACAAGACCGAGCAAAAGCAGATCGTGTGGCGGCAGATTATCATCTTTTAGGGCGTTTAGGTCACCCTGAAGAAGTGGCAAATGTGGTGTTGTTCTTAAGTTCTCAAGCTGCGAGTTTTGTGACAGGGGCAGATTATGCTGTAGATGGTGGTTATAGCGTGATGGGACCAGAGCAAAATCAACCCGCAATTCCACGTTTAGCAGATTAATCATTTTTTAGATAACGACAGCTTTTAGGTAAATACAGCTTAATTTTACCCAAAACAAAAATTTCATGGATTGAATAAGGAAATATCAAATGCGCAAAATAGCAATCGTAGGTGCAGGTCAGGCAGGCTTACAACTTGGTTTAGGGCTTTTAGATAAAGGCTATGAGGTTAGTATGTATACCAACCGTACCGCTGAGCAGGTTAAACATGGCAAAGTCATGTCGAGTCAATGTATGTTTCATAATGCATTACAAACCGAACGTGATTTAGGTCTAAATCAGTGGGAAGAGCAATGCCCTGCAGTAGAAGGGATCAGTGTCACGTTGGTAGAACCAGAGAAAAAAGAGAAAGTTTTTAGTTGGAGCGCACGTTTACAACGCTATGCTCAATCTGTGGATCAGCGTGTCAAAATGCCAGAATGGATGGGTGAGTTTGAGCGTCGTGGCGGAAAGTTAGTGATTCAAGATGTAGGTTTAGCTGAATTAGAACAACTCGCTGAACAATATGAGCTTGTTTTATTGGCAGCGGGTAAGGGCGAAATTGTCAATCAATTTGGTCGTGATGATACACGTAGCCCATTTCAACAACCACAACGTGCATTAGCTTTGACTTATGTTAAAGGCATGCGTCCAATGTCACCTTATTCACGTGTCGCTTTTAACCTGATTCCTAACGTTGGTGAATATTTCTGTTTTCCTGCACTCACAACCAGTGGACCATGTGAAATCATGGTCTTTGAAGGGATTCCAAATGGTCCAATGGATTGTTGGCAAGAGGTTAAAACACCAGAGCAACATTTGGCAAAAAGCTTAGAAATTTTAGAAAAATATATACCGTGGGAGGCTGACCGTTGCCAAAATGTCGAATTAACAGATGATGGTGGTTATATTGCAGGGCGTTTTACCCCGACAGTACGTCATCCTGTTTTAACTTTGGCATCAGGTAAAAAAGTCTTTGGTATGGCAGATGCTTTAGTGGTCAATGATCCTATTACTGGTCAAGGTTCAAACAATGCAGCCAAATGTTGCAAGGTGTATTATGATGCGATTTTAGCACATGCTGACCAAGCATTTGATGAAGCGTGGATGCAGCAAACCTTTGATCGTTATTGGGATTATGCACAGTATGTTGTGGACTGGACCAATAGTATGCTACGTCCACCTGAACCACAAATGATAGATGCTTTAGTCGCTGCTTCTCAAAACCAACACATTGCTGTACAAATTGCTAACAACTTTGATGATCCACGAGGGTTTTCTCCGTGGTGGTTTGATGCAGAAGCAAGTCAGCAGTTTTTACAAGGCACTGATTTAAATCGTGTGGCATAAGGAGTATGGCTATGAATCATTCAGTATCATCTTTAGGTTTAGCTGCAATTAATGTCAATGAACCACGCCACATTCGTAATTTGTTAGGGCAATTTGCGACGGGTGTTACGGTCATTACGACTACAGGACAAGATGGACGTAAAATTGGTATGACCGCAAATTCATTTTCATCTTTATCTTTAGAGCCACCTTTAATTTTATGGAGTCTGTCTAAAACTGCACCGAGTTTACCTGATTTTGTTGCTGCACCACATTTTGCGATACATGTGTTAGGTCATCATCAGCATGAGGTTTCTGGGCATTTTGCGCGTGGCGCTGAAGATAAATTTGCCAATATTGATCATCAGATGTGTGATCTGGGTTTACCGATATTACAAGATAGTTTGGCTACTTTAGTTTGTCGAAATGTCAATCAATATGAAGGTGGAGATCATCTGATTTTTATTGGAGAAATTGAGCATTATCAGCAAAATGATGGTGATCCATTGGTTTTTCATGCTGGAAAATATCGTATAGCCGCACAACATCCAAACTCATGATAATAAATGTTTAAAATACCATAAAGGAGCTGATCAATCAGTTCCTTTTTTATCTATAAAAAATAGAAAACTCAAATGATTAACGCAAAAATTTAACTTTAGTTTCTGATGGGCTATAGCCATAACGTTTTTTATATTCTTGGGAGAAACGTCCTAAATGCGTAAATCCCCATTTCAGTGCAACTTCAGTAATTGCTTGATTTCCTTGAATGAGTTCCTCATGAACTTGTTTAAAACGTAACTCTTTTAGATATTGCATAGGTGTCATATTTAGATACTTTTGAAAACCCAAAAATAAACTACGAACACTAATACCCGCGTGTTGTGCCAAGATTTCAATCGTTAAATTTTCATGTAAATGAGCATGAATATAGTCTTGAGTGCTTTTAATAAAATGCGGTGAAATCTGTCGTTGTTGGGTCTGCGATAATTGAGCTTGATAACTGTGTGTTTGACCATAAAGTAAAGCATTATAAATATTTGCTTCAAATTGTTGTAAAGCTAAAGGATGCTTCAATGGATGATGATCTGTATGAATTGCCTGTAAAAGTTGTTGGAATAGTTGCAGAAAATATTGCCCACTGACCTGTGAAAAGTCGAGTTTTGGATCAAAAATAGGATGAGTTAAATTAAAATTTGCTAAATGTTGTTGGCAATGTAGCAATAAGCGATCTTTACTGATTTTTAAAATCATTTGTGGAGCGCGCGCTTTCCATTTCATTCTTAAAGGCATATCTGGAGATAAAAGCGCAGCAATTTGTGAATAGGAAATAAATTTTTGTTGTTGAAATTCAATTTCAGCATAACCTTCACAAGGAATTTGAATGAGATAAAAATCTGTTAAACAATCGGGTTCAATATAAACGTCTAGACCATATTCCAAACGGCTCACTGATAAATGACCACAACGAATATGGTGCATTGAAGAGAGTGTTGATGAAGACGAACAGGCTTTTAAACGATGAGGTTTAAGTACATGTGCGACATTGTGTTGAGTTTCAGCAAGATCCGAGTTTTTAAAAATAAGTGATTGTTGTGAAAACAAGGTATTCGAAAATGGCGATACAAATGCTGAATGTTCAGTCTGAGTAGGTGTAGACATAGCTGATTCCTTTAGCTAAGTACATTATTTTATTAAAATATAAAGATATAGCTCCTGCCAAAACCTCGATATTTTTGAACAAATGAATAGGGTAAAACATGAATAAATAAGAAGTTGACTGAATTAGTCAGAAAAATCAAGTGAATTTAGATAAAATAATCACATGAAGAAGTGCTATTGAATGGATAGCACTTCGAGTCATTATGATGTAGGTTTTGTCAGTCAAAACTTAGAGATCATAACTACTTTTTTTCCAAATACCCAAATCAATCATTTTTTGAATTTGTGGCTCAAGCACTTGCTCTTTATACGTTGCATGGTTGCTTTGTACACCATCAAGGTACAAATTTTTAGGATAAATATTGTTTTGATAAATTAATTGAGCACATTCAGAACGAATATCTTTCATCCAGTTTGACACTTGAGAATGCGTACGATGATAACGTAAAGCTTCAATGTCAATCACACCTGAAACATAAGTTGAGCCATTAGTATCACTTTGTTTTCCAGCTATTCTACCTTTGTAATCAATAACTTGTGATAATCCGCCGCCACAATCAATAGGTGCTAAAGTATTTTCATCTAAATACATTCCGCCAATATTCGGTGCAACAACATACATATTATTTTCAAGAGCACGTGCACGATTCGAAATTTCGAAAATATCATTTTGGGTAAAAGGTGTCGGTAGAGAAGCGCGATAGACCACTTCAGCACCATTCATGGCAAGCCCACGACCATTTTCAGGGAAGTTACCTTCCATTGCCATCATAATACCTAAGCGACCAATTTCAGTATCAACTACAGGCCAAAACGATTGTAAGTTATAACCGTATTTTTCTACCCAAGCATCAAATAAGTCATGAGGAGAAGCTGAACGTTCACAAGGCAGTAGAGCAGACATTTTGTGATGTTTTAGAATAATCTCACCTTGTGGATTAATAATAAAACCCACATTAAACATAATGCCTGACCAGTCTGGATCTTTGACTTTTGCTTGCGCCATAATAAAAACATTATGGCGTTTTGCGAGTTCACCTAAACGGTCAGTTTCAGGACCCGGAATTTCTATCGCACCATCTGCAAGAAAATCTGCAATGGGTGTATCAAGTGCTTCATCGTTAAATCCTTGTAAAGCACCTTCAGGTAGTACTAATAGTCTTACAGGCAAATCTAGAGAACTTAACCATAATGCTCCTGCGGTCAGTTCCTCTAAATGAGAAATATTTTTCATAATGTCAGCACGACTTTTAATTCCCCAAATGGTTGGAACTAAACCAACAACTCCATAAGGTTTAACCATAATAAACATCCTTTTTAAAATAAAAGTGAAAAGACTGACAAAGCATTGTCATCAGCTTGTCTATTTAAGTTATCAGTATGCTGATAATATTTCAAATATTATCTGAGGAAAATCTAAAAAATGATCATCTGACAGAAAAATGATGAAAATGAGAGAGCAAATAAAATTTGATATTTTAAAAAGCTAAAAAACCCCTGTCTTTTTCAAGAGATCAGGAGTTTTTAGGCAAATTTAAAAAAGTAAAACGATCATCACCTTAAAAATGATGATGAGTTGACTATGGTGATGGTGTTTCAATGTTTGGAATATAAGCAAGCCATTTACGTAAAGTTGCTATTTCTTGTTCAGAAAAGTCTTGCTCAAGTTTGTCTTCTAGCTGTTCAATGGCTTCGGTAGCATCCAACAAAACTTTTGAAGCATTGTCTGTGATTTCAATACATTGAACTTTTTTATTATGTGGATGGGCATTTTTGGTGACCAAATCCATTTTTTCCAATTTATTGATCATTAAGTTAACGGTTTGTGGTGTTAACGATGCATAACGAGCAATGTCTGCATTTGAACAACTTGGGTAAACAGAAACAATTTTTAAAATCGTAAATTGGGGCGGAGTAATGGCATATTCTAATAAGACTTTTTCCATTTTGAGATGGTAGGCATGAGCCGTTTGTCTGAGTAAGAAACCGAGATAACCCTGTTCAGGGCTAAACATATCTGTTGCTTGGTGAAATTGTTTTACCATAGTGCTAAAGTGCTTTCTCTTTAAAAATAATCATATAAAAATATAAAGCTATCTTAAATCATCTTTTTATAGACTTAGATAGGATTGTTGTAAGGCTTTCGCATCCGCTAAAGCATAATGAGGCTGTTCAGATAAAACCGCAGTTGTTCGTTGTTCTAGCCATAATTGCATGGTCAATGGTGGTGTGATCATACAACGACCCGCAGCTAAAATAAGACTACGGCTAAAAAGAGCAAGGTCTTCTGGCCAGTCTGCAATGATATTGATCTGTTCATATTGTAATAAATAATCATGTAAGCGCTGCTGAAAAACTGAATAAGACACTGGGGCTTTTTGAGTAATAGGCAAAACATTTTGCTTGACCCATTCTACAGGTGTGGGGCATTCTAAAACTTCATAGAAAAATAGCCCGTGTTCGTCCACCAATGCCATGGAAATCAATTCACCACCGAAACCATTAAACTCACAATCTAAAAATAAATTCATTTTTCTGTCTTATATTTTGAAAATTTAAATCAATATGTGAGTAAATACTCAAAAGGTATACTGATATGCTTCTAAGGTCATACAGTTTTATACACTAAAACCAGTATCATTATATATGGACATTGACCAAGGAATGGGATGCCATGCGAACAAAAGATGAAAAATCTTATAAACAATATTTTGAACAGAGTAAAGAAATTCAAGATTTACTCGAAAAAATCCATTTTGATACTGAGCATGGGCAAATTTGGTTCGATGAAAACCGTATGTTGCTGATGCATACCAGTATGATGGGATATTTACGCAAAGACTTATATGAAATGTTGGGTTGGGAGCGTACAAAACATTTTTTTATTCGTTGTGGCTATCAGTCAGGTATGCGTGATGCTGAAGTTACCTCTAAATTACGTCCAAATTTAAATGAAATAGAAGCTTTTATGGCAGGTCCACAAATGCACGGCATACGAGGCATGGTGCATGTGGAAGTCAATGAACTGAATTTAAGTCATGATTTAAAGCAATTTTATGCCGATTTTAACTGGAAAAACTCATTTGAAGCGGAGGTACATTTAAGCGAGTTTGGTATGGCTGAAGAGCCATCATGTTGGATGCTGTTAGGTTATGCTTGCGGCTATACAAGTTTTGTCATGGGGCAAACGATTATTTATCAAGAAACGCATTGTGTTGCTCAAGGAGATGAGTGCTGTCGAATTATTGGTAAGCCATTAGCAGAATGGGAAAATTCAGAGGAACTCATCCGCTTTATGTCACCCGATCCTGTATTAGATGAATTAATTGCTTTACAGGCTGAGCTGAATAAACTTAAGAAAAATATTTATACGGATGCAGAATCTGATTACACCATGTTTAAAGCAGTAGGCGGATCAGCAGCCTACCGCAAGGTTTGTGATTTATTAAAAAAAGCAGCAGGAAGTAAAGTTACAATTTTATTGCAAGGTGAAACAGGGGGGTAAAGAAGCTTTTGCACGTGGCGTACATGATGGCAGTCAGCGTCGAAATGAACCTTTTGTTGCTGTGAACTGTGCTTGTATTCCACCAGATTTAATTGAAGCTGAATTATTTGGCGTAGAAAAAGGAGCATTTACAGGTGCATCACAAACTCGAATGGGCAAATTTGAGCGTGCGCATGGCGGTACGATTTTCCTTGATGAAGTGATTGAACTATCTCCTCGTGCACAAGCTGCCTTATTACGAATGTTACAAGAAGGTGAATTTGAACTTGTTGGTGACCAGCAAACCCGAAAAGTAGATGTCAGAATTGTGGCAGCTACGAATGAAGATCTAGAACAAGCTGTTAAGGATGGGCGTTTCCGAGCAGATTTATATTATCGTTTAAATATTTTTCCAGTGCGTATTCCTGCGCTACGGGAACGTCGTGAAGATATTCCTTTATTGGTCGAATATTTTATCAAACGTTTTGAAAATTTATATGGCAAAACCTTAAAAGGCTTGTCTGATAAGGCTTATAGCTTTGTGATGAAATATGATTGGCTGGGAAAAATATTCGAGAATTAGAAAATTTACTGGAACGAGCAACACTCCTGACAGACCATCAACAAGACATTAAACTGAGTAGCTTATTTCCACAGCTTGATGAGCAAGAACACAAGCAAAAAACTGTTGTAAATCGTTTAGATGACTTGTTGGCAGATGGTTTTTCACTGGATCAATATGAACAAGAAATTATTATGACCGCGATGAATAAGTGCAAACAAAATGTCTCAGAAGCTGCACGAGTATTAGGCATTAGCCGTGCAACTTTAGATTATCGTTTAAAGAAAATGGTATCTTAAAAGCGCACCTTAAAATAAAACTTTCATATAACATCAAGCAATGGTCTTTATAACACGTTGTTCCATTAAGTACTGCTGTGCAATAAATGGTGTTTCATGTTCTGCTGTTTGCAGTGCTATCCACTGCCCATTGGCTGCAAGCTCCCAAGCCCGAACATTGTCTTTAAGATAGTTAAGTAACCCATCTTCAATGATTTGCTTACGCAGTTTAGGGGCTTCACTCGGGAAACAGGTTTCCACACGAGAAAATAAATTACGTCCCATCCAGTCAGCACTTGAACAATAAAGCTTCGCATTATCATTATTTTGAAAATAATACACACGAGTATGTTCTAAAAAACGTCCCACGATAGAGCGAACCGTAATATTGTCTGATAATCCTGCAACTTTTGGTCTTAGACAGCAAATAGAGCGAATAAGTAAGTCTACTTTTACACCTGCTTGTGAGGCTTTATATAAGGCAGGAATAAGTTTTGGTTCTGTTAGAGCATTGACTTTAATAATAATATGTGCTGAAAAACCTACTTAAGCATGCTGAATTTCTTGATCAATTAAATTTAACAACTGTGCATGTAAGGTAAATGGTGCATGAAATAACTTTTGTGATTTTGCCATACGTCCCATGCCTGTAAGCTCTTGGAAAATTTTATTAACATCTTCATAAATATCTAAATCAGTCGTCATCAAGCCATAATCTGTATACATTTTGGCATTACCTACATGATAATTTCCTGTGCCTAAATGTACATTGGTTTTGGTCGAATGGATATTTCAGACCCAGAAGTTAAAAGAACAAAATTAAGAGATGAACGATTAGTTCTTGCAGTTCATTCTTTGGCATTACAAGAGGGTGTATTTTTAAAAGAATTGGTTAAAGAGGAATTATTATTTTATCCTAAAAATGATCAACCTAATTTTTCACATCATATTTAAGCATTATTGCTGAACAAAATTTAAAACCTGAAAAAGTACGTTATGTACGTGAGTTAGCATTAGCATGTGGTTTTGCCGCAGCAGGCGATGGAATGGTTATTGTACCTGCAAGCGCACAAAACATTCATTTGACTAACTTGAAGTTTGTACCTATTTTGGATCAAAGTGCGATCAGTAATGTTATGGTCTCTATTCGTAATACAGGATGTACAGAGGATATTCAGTCTTTCTTTGATTGTGTTTATCAAGTTTATGATTTAGAAGGTGTTTCTTATCATAAGTATGAGTTTTAAAGGGTAAAATACAATTTTAAAGGCTGGAAAATAAGTGAAGTGTTTAAGCATCATGATATTGTAAAATTATACTTTTTTGGTATAACTTTATGTCATAAAATCTATTAACTTTTATTATATTTTCAGCTTTAATAAAGTATACTATTTTTATCAGGAATTTTATTTTAAATTATAAGTTATTCGCCAAAATGATGTGGAAATTGTTCATATTAAAAGGAAATTTTAAAACGAACAATTTTGGAATAAAACACCTCAGCGAGGTACAAGGAAGATGCAATCATTTGTCCAACACTCAGATTTAAAACATAATACAAAACAAGCTGATTTTGCTCAAAATTTGATGTCGAGTATTTGTGGTGATCATCGTTTAGAAACCACATATCGTGATACTTTAGATTTTCAGTATGACGGCTTACGTTTACCCAAAAAACATATGACCATTGGCTGTATTCAATATGGTGCAAATGTTGCTATCAATATTTCGCAGCTTAAAGCCTATAGTATTAGTTTACCTTTGCATGGTAAACAATCATTAAATATTCGAGGTGAACATTATCAGTCTGACCAAAGCAGTGGTTTAATTGTTTCAAATAATGATTTTCAAGATTTATTTATTGATAAAGACTGTAAAAAATTACAAGTGGTCATTCCCGAAAAAAGTATGCAATTGGTGTTATCAGATTTACTGAACCAACCCATCCGCGACAGTATTGTTTTTAATCCAACGATGAATTTAGTATTAGATCAGATGATTGCTGCTTGGTGGTCAAATATTCAAAATTTTATGTTGGTGAAGGCACAATATACAGGTTTTTATGGCTTACAAATGTTTTCTGAAGATTATGAAAATTTCTTGATTAAGGCATTATTACTTTCCCAAGAAAATAATTTTTCCGCAGCTTTACGAGAGGGTTCATGTCAAGATATTCCATTATTTATTAGAAATGTAAAACAATTTATGATGGATCATGCACATGAAATGATTTCTGTAGAAATGATTTTACACGTCGCTGGCGTCTCAAAAAGTAAACTTTATGAACAATTCCAATATTATTATGGCATGAGTCCTTTGGCTTTTTTAAAAAAATATCGTTTACAGAAAGTTTATAAAACTTTAAGTAGCCGCAAGCAGCAAGAGATTTCAATTTCGAAAGTGGCTTATGATTGGGGATTTAGTCATTTAAGTCGTTTTTCACAAGAATATCGGGAAGAATTTGGTGAAAATCCAAGTCAGACCAAAGCCAAATTTCAATAATTTTGATATTTAATTTTACATAGCAAAATAAATTAAGCGCCTAAGACTCAGTCATAGGCGCTTAATATTTAAGCCAATTCTTGCGATTTAATCTGCTGTTTGCTTTTTGATTTTTCGACCATAACTTTTAGACTTAAAGCGATAAAAGAAATGAGTGTTGGGATGGCTAAAACATAGAAAATTCCACTTAAACTTAACTCAAATGTAAAAATCAATGAGCCAAAAAATGCCCCTAAAATTGCGCCAACTCGTCCAATACCATGCATCCAAGACACACCAACTGCACGACAAGTAGAAGGGTAGAACATTGCTGAAAGTGGCAGTAAAGAAGACTGTGCACCAGCAAGTAAAGCCCCAATCATAAAAATACTCATGCCAAAAAGTAAAATATTTGAGCTGATAAAACCCGTTAAAATAAACAATAAAAAGGCAATAAAATATGAATACTTAATGACATTGGTTGGGTTAGTTCTATCCATATAATAACCCATGACTGTTGCACCGATCACGCCACCAAATGGGAAAATTGCTGCAATTAAGCTAAATTGTTGTGTCGTAAAACCTGCAGTTTTAAGAATGGTCGGCATCCAACTGGTTAACAAATAGAACACCAATAAACTCATAAAGCAGCAAAGCCATAACATACTTGAGCCCCAGAGATATTTCCCTAAAACTTGTTTTACAGGGCTTTCATTGCTCAGGTTATTTTCTGTTGTCGCAAGTTTAAATTGTACATTTTCAGAAAATGCCTGACCTTGTATTTTTTCTAAAATATAACGTGCTTGCTGATGCTGATTTTTCTTCACTAAATATTGAGTAGACTCGGGTAGTTTTAGCATTAAAATTACCGCTAAAAGTACAGGAATAACGCCACCAATAATGATGACTTTTGCCCAACCTAAATTTTCTAAAAGAAAAGCTGAAAGCACACCACCACAAGAAATACCCAACATAAAACCGCAGCCTGCAAGACCTGTTAAAAAGGCTTTACGTTTGCTCGGCATATATTCAGAGACGATAGTACTAATGTTTGGCATTGCTGCGCCTAAACCAATACCTGTAATAAAGCGATAAATCGTTAAATCTTGAGTGGATGTTGCGAAACCACATAGAACAGTAAAAATAGCAAAAATTAATGTGGTCGTTACAATGACTTTTTTACGTCCAAATTTATCCGCAAGTGGACCTGAAACAATTGCACCGATGGACATCCCGACCAATGCTGCACTGAGTACAGGCGCAAGTTGTGGTTTAGTAATTCCCCAGTCGTCAAGTAAAGAGGGTGCAACAAAGCCAATGATTCCTGTGTCTAATCCATCACAGAAAAAGACTAAAAAACCAAGAAAAAAGACCAGCCATTGTAATGGTGAAAGTTTGTCACGATCTATGACACGATTAATATCGATTGTTTGCATAATTATTCCCTTAATGATTGAAAATCGATTGTGTTACTTTGCAAGAGTGTCTGTTAAATATTTTTAACCCTTTAAAATGATTGTATTTAATCCAAATTATTCATTTATTTTTAACAAGTTGTGTGATGGTTGAAAATATTTTTAGTGAACTTTCCATTGATTTTTCTAGGAAAGTGTAGGATTGATACCGATGACACAATTAAAAAATAATGGGTGTTGAAATCAGAGTTTAAGATTTAACACACAAGGCTTTCGAGAAAATAAGCAGTGAAAATGTACACGTTATTTATCTTGTGAAATGTCGCTTTTCATTGCAAACACTTGTCCGTATTGCTCAAATTGTTCAATACATTTTAGAAATATTTTCTTTTAAACCTTGTGTTATGTTTGGTTTATGCCTTAACCGTATTACTTGATAAAAACTTTTCACTGTAAATTTTAAAATTACTCAATGATTCGGTATCTAGCCAAGTTTTGACGGCTTCAATCATGGGCGGTGGACCACATAAATACATATCAAATGCTTGTTTTGCAAGTTGAGATTTATTTAAATGTTCATGAATAAATCCAGTTTTTCCAGACCATGTTTCTGTTGCTTGAGTCACGATTGGATGATAACTAAAGTTGTTTATTTTATGAGAATAGTCATGTAAACGTTGCTGTTCACACAAATCTACTTCTTTATTTACCCCATAAAAAAGTTCAATTTTAGGTGGGTTTTTTTGTTCAGCGAGATGATCTAACATACCTAAAAATGCGGAAAGACCAGTCCCACCTGCAATAAACACCAAAGGCTTTTCAACTTCACGTAAATAGAAACTGCCCAATGGTGCTTCCATGACAATACTTTGACCAACTTGACAGCGTTCACGTAAATAATTACTCATGACACCGTCAGGCAATAAGCGAATTAAAAATTGCAGTTGGTTCGTGGCATTAGGGCGATTTGCAAATGAATATGAACGCCACTCATCTGTATCAGGAATTTGTAAACGTGCGTATTGACCTGCTAAATATTGTAATTGCTCAGAATAATTACTGGCATCAACATGTAAAATAGCGGTCGTTTCTGAAACTAACTCAACATGTTTGACGATGGTGTTAATTTTTAAGGTATCGCCTGTATTACAAATACTTGAATCATGATCGAAGAAAAAAGCAGCATCCGATTGTACTCGCGTTTGGCAAGCCAACATTTTACGTTCAGCTAAATCACGTGAACTGAGTGCTTCTTCATCGACATATTCTTGCTCATAAATGCCTGTTTCACATTGCCCTTGACAGGTTCCGCAAACACCTTCGCGGCAGTCTAAAGGCAAGTTTATGCCCTGACGAATTGCTGCATCAAGCAACAATTCATCATTATTTACTGCGATAAAAAAGGTTTTACCATCTGCAAAATTTAGCGCCACAGAATGTCCCATTTTAGTCTCCTTAAACGTGATAGAAGTCTAAAACTGAATCAATTTTGTCATTCAGTAAGATCGTATGCTGTTTACGAATACGGAAACTGTTTTCTGTTTTACGTAAAGTATAGGTCGCATGACCATAGAAGCAGCCCTCTAAGCCTTGGCGGTTATAAAGCGTTTGCCAAACGACTTTTGCTTCAACTAAACCATCTGCAAGTTCTTTGGCACGAACATTACTAATAAGATGTGCTGTACGTGGTAAAGGTGTTGCTGAAGCAGCTTTTCCTGTTTCAATACGGAACACGCGATCTTCTAAGCCTGTGCGGTCTTCATAGTAAATATAAGACATCCCTTGATTTGGGTCAGTGACATAACGATGATCATCAATCCATTGTGGAATATGATAGATGCTATCCTCATCATACAGTTCTAAATATTCATTCCATTGAAAATTATCACAATATTCTGACTTTTGGTTTAAAAATTGAGTCACTGCAAACGTTAATTCCATGTTCATGATTAAACCTCCGCTGTTTCATTTTGGAATGTAATATCGTGCATTTTCAGTGCGTCTTTCTTTAAACCATTAAGGAGTAATTGTCTCCAATGCCCATGTTGGTTGACATATAAACCTTCATGGGTAATTTCACGCCCTGTGATGACAGGTTGAATACCTAAAATTTCTGCATTTTTACTAGAACCATAATTCCAGTTATGATGACCACGTGAAATGTCACTCCAACGCTCTAAACGTGCTTGGAAGCCTTTTTGTTGTTCTCTAAATTCAACCAAATCGTCTGGTGTACCTAAGCCTGATACATTAAAGAAATCTTCAAACTGGCGAATACGGTTGCGACGTGCTTGTGCAGACTCGCCCTTGACTCCGATACATTGGCTAATCACTTCAGTTTTATTCCAAGCCACAGGACGCACAATACGTAATTGTGAACTGATTTGATCCATAAAGAACAAGCTTGGATATAAATTCAAGTTACGTAAACGGTGCATTGCCCATTTCGCACGATCTTCACCAAACTTTTCAACCAATTGTGGCATGACAACGTCATAACCTGGACGTACTGTTGGGTTAGGCATATCACTAAATAATACGCTGTGACCATTTTTAAAGCTAAACCAACCATCATCAGTGTCGCCATCACCTGCGCCAAGTTTACTGTAGTCCAAGGTATCTAAATCTTGACCATTGGCTGCATTGACTTGTTGGCGATGTTGCACAGTAGAAACATAATTATAATGAACTGTACTTACATGGTAGCCATCTAAACCATTTTCATCTTGTAACTTCCAGTTCCCTGCAAATGTATAGGCTGATTTTCCTTGTAGAACTTCTAACTCACCTGTAGGAGATTGGTCAACCATTAAGTCTAAAAATACTTTCGCATCACCTAGAAAATCTTCTAGTGTATCTGTTGCTTGTGTATCTAAACTCACAAAAACGAAACCACGATAGCTTGCAATACGTCCTTGTTTTAAACCACGTGCAGATTTATCAAAGTCTTCACAATATTCGCTTGGACCCTTCACTTTGAGTAAACGACCATCCGATTTATAACACCATGCATGGAATGGGCAAGTAAATGTTGATTTATTACCTTTTGCAATACGCGTCAATGTTGCACCACGATGTTGGCAAGCATTAACAAGGGCATGTAATTGTCCATTGCCATCACGGTTAATAATCATCGGTTGACGACCAATTTGCACCGTTAAAAAGTCGTTATTATTTGCAATTTCGCTTTCATGACAAGCATAGATCCATACTTTTTCAAAGATATGTTCCATTTCCAAGTCAAATAATTCTGCTTCGGTAAACATTTCACGTGCAATACGATATACACCATTTTCAGGACGGAAATCTAAACAATTATTGATAAAGTCTTGCCACTCGGCTGTGCTACGTGTTTCCATTCTGCTTTTCTCCATATTTAAACATCTCTAAGGTGATTGAAACCCGAAAGAGAAATTTGCTCTATCCACTTTTTCCGTTTCTTTATCCTATAAGTGCATTTTGTTTTAAAATTGAAAAAATAACGTGACTGTAAAATCGCAATAAGATGCTGTGATGTGTCCTGTTATTTCAGCACACATCAGCATTATTTAATGTTGCTTCACTCATCGGTTCAGACAGGCTATCTCTACTTGTAAATAAATACTTTGAAACTGGACATAATTCCTTTTGCAATTTTATTAATTTGACTGCTTGCATTGGAAGAGGAACAACGTGTTTAATCCCACACTTCATTGTTTCTGCAGGTTTTATCCAGAGTTTTCTTTGTAAGTCAAAATCTTCCCATTTTGCCAATCTCAATTCTTGAGGTCTAGGGAATAAAAATACCAACAGCTCTAATGCGATTGAGGTCGATCTATTACTATATCCTTGAATCAATTTTAGTAATTTGGGTAACTCCTCAATTTCTACATGCTTCATATTCCCATTACTAGTTTTATCTAAATATTTATTAATTCCATCTAAAGGGTTTAAAATAACTTGACCTTTAAATTTAGCTAAGTCGTATGCACTTCTTGTGTGAGTGACAAGTTTTTTAACACGATTATAAATTTTCTCTTCTCTTTGTAGTTTCAGAAAAAATCCAACCATTCTTCTGAACTTATCTTTCTAAAATCTCTATTCTCAAACGTAGGAAAAAGCCATTTTTCTATTGACTGTTTTTCTTTTTTAAAAGTTTTAGGAGCCCAATAGGCATGTTTATGATCTAACCATGTATAAAGTAAATCCTTAAAAGTAAGTTTATGATCAATTAAATTTTTCTGTAGTTTAGCTTTTGAGCTAAGAATATCCTCATTATTATTCAACTTTACAGATACTTGAGAACACTTGAGTCTTGCTTCTGCTAATGAAATTTTTGGATATGAGCCAATACTAAGCCACTTCCATTTTCCTTGCTGATCTTTAAATTTAACTTGCCATGTAATTTTTCTAGTTGGAGAAACACGAAAATACAATCCTAATCCGCAAGGAATTCTGAACTCCTTTTCTTCTGCCTCAATATTTTGAATGTGTGTATCTTTAATTTCTCTTACTTTCTCTAATGCTTGGCGTTTCATAAAAAGCTCGTGTATCCGATTTATTTTGAAGGTTAATAGATACAGAGTTGGATACACAATAGAGCAGATTAAGTGGGTTTAAGTAAGTTTAAGTAAGTTCAAATAGGCATAAAAAAAACTCATAAACCTTTTAAATTTATGAGTTTTTAGTGTTATTTCTTAAAATATATACTTTATATATTGAAAAAAATGGTGGGCCCGCCCAGACTTGAACTGGGGACCAACGGATTATGAGTCCGCTGCTCTAACCAACTGAGCTACAGGCCCTGCATCAAGTGAACTGATTTAATATCAATTACTTGGAGTGTGCGCAATACTAACTAAGATTTTAGATTATATCAAGTGTTTTCTTCTAGTAGACGCATAGTAGACCATAGAAAATATTGTGATATATTGCTTAGCGTTATAACAGAGTGCGATTTTATATATGTCATTATAAAGAGTAAAGCTCACTAAGCCATTTATTGATCAATCGGAGCTTAATTCAGTGATAGATAGAGAGTGAATTGCTTGGTTGCGTGTTAGGGTTTTGTTTCACAAACATTCTAAAGCTAAACTTCCCCAAGTTATCCAAATTTAAGTGACAACTCGGGTGTGAGGTCGACCCAACCCCGTAAATTTATTTAATACTGCCACACGTGCATGATGCATCTCATTGACTTGGCTTTGAAAGCTCCTTGCACTCAGTTTATCGCCTGAGAAACACTGTTTCGTAAGATTTAATGCAATGCATTTTGGTTTCGACCAAACTTCGCCGATGATAGCCTGACCATTTTTTCCATAGTGTTCTGCCTAAACGTTTAACTGTTCGAAGTAATTCATTTCGCTCTAGCGAGCTGATCTTTGTATCTTTCCAAAACTTGGCATTTTTTCTTAGTGGAATTACCGCATGCGCTTGTCGCTCTGCGATGACCTGACGACATTGTTTGGTGTCATAAGCCCCATAAGTATAGACCGAGTCAATCTGTTCTTCTTGTGGAATCTGATTCAGTAAATTACCAAGCACCTCTGAAGCACTCACATTGTTGGTTGTGAGCTCAATAGCGGGTATTTGAAGGTTTTCAGCATCGATACCAATATGTAATTTACGCCATTGGCGACGATATTCAGGCTGATGTTTTGTACGTTTCTATTCGCCTTCACCTAAAAACTTTAAGCCAGTAGAATCAACGAGTAGATGGAGACCATTACTGCTTTTTTGATAGTTAATCGCAATATCAATATGCTTTTGTCTTCTACAAATAGTGCAATACGAATATCGCTGATATTTGGGGCTGTCCAATCTAATCTACAAAGATGAATGAGACTTTGAAGAAAGCCTGTGACCATACGTAAAGACAGACGGAATAGAGATTTAATCATCAGACAGCATTGGATAGTCAAATCAGAATAGGTTTGATTTCGACCATGTTTGCCTTTTGGTTAAGCATACCATTGAGTTTTGGGATTAAAACAAATAGAAATATTTCCTCGATTTATTAATGTTCTGTTATAAGAAGACCAATTGGTTGTACGATAGATTTTAGGTGTGGGCTTATTCATTTGAGAAGTATAATGTTGAATAAGCCTTAAAATATAATCATGCTGTGATTTTTAGCTGTATAGAAGTTTATGATAAAATATTTCTAAATTAATTCTAATGAAATAGAAAATATTATTTTATTTTTATGTAATGGTAGTATTCTTGAAATTAAAACATTGTAATTTTTTATTTTTAAAATATTAATATTTTTTATTGGGTATGATTTAGTTTTATATATTTAAAATTAGATGCATATTTAAAATTAGATGCGTTTTCTGAAAATTAAATAAAAGATAAAAATAGTCTCTGAACTATTTTTACATTAGGTATACATTATAAAAGTAGTGAGTACAATATAGTAAATGCTACTTTTAAATGTACAGACGCTGCATTTAAAAACAAAATCAATATAATTTTAAGAGGAATAAGAAGATGACAAATCCAAATAAACCTGAAATTGATCGTGAAATAGTTAAAGATTTACCCAAAGAACAAAGAGATGATTTAAATGCTGACCCTATTACAGGTGAACCTGGTGCTCATCCTGTAGGTACAGGTCTTGGCGCAGCTAGTGGTGCAGCAGCTGGTGCGGCAGTAGGTGCTGTTGGTGGTCCAATAGGAGCTGTTGTAGGTGGTGTAGTCGGTGCTGTTGTAGGTGGTTTGGCTGGTAAAGGTGCAGCTGAAGCAGTCAACCCAACCGAAGAAGAAGCTTATTGGCGTAGTACAGCCAATAGTACGCCTTATTATGCAGACACTTTAAATATTTATAGTGATTTAGATTACGACAAAGATTATCGTTCAGCTTATCATTTAGGCTATACAGGTCGCACTGAATATCCTACTGAAACGCGTTTTGAAGATGTAGAACATGACCTAAAATTGAAATGGGAACAGGTCAAAGGAACTTCACGTTTAACATGGGAACAAGCGAAACATGCGGTTAAAGATGCATGGAATAGAGTAAGTCAGTAGATTGAAATTAACGGAAAGGGACTATATAAGTCCCTTTATTTATATTATCAGATGAGGAAATCAAAATGTCAAAACAGAATAAAAATGAAAAAATTCAGCAATTCGAGTCAGAATCTTATGTAGATCCGCAACATCAAATACTGACAACTTCATTAGGTGTTGCGGTTAAAGATAATCAAAATAGTCTACGTGCGGATAGTCGTGGTCCAACATTATTAGAAGATTTTTTTCTTAGAGATAAACTGATTCACTTTGATCGAGAGCGTATTCCTGAACGTGTTGTACATGCACGTGGTGTAGGTGCTCATGGTTATTTTGAGGCTTATCCAGGAAATGAAAAATGGACGAAAGCTCATTTTTTAACAAATTCTGAAAGAAAAACACCTATATTTGCACGAATATCAACAGTGCAAGGCGGACGGGGTTCTGCTGATGTTGTACGTGACGTACGTGGTTTTTCCATAAAATTTTATACTCAGGAAGGTAATTACGATTTAGTAGGTAATAATATTCCTGTTTTTTTTATTCAGGATGCTATTAAATTTCCTGATTTTGTGCATGCAGTAAAACCAGAGGATCATAATGAAATTCCTACAGGTCAATCTGCTCACGATACATTTTGGGATTTTGTTTCTTTAAATACAGAAGCTGCACACATGACAACATGGGTGATGTCTGATCGCGCAATTCCTCGAAACTTACGCTCTATTCAAGGTTTTGGTGTTCATACTTTTAGATTAATTAATGCTAAGAATGAAGCTTTTTTAGTAAAATTTCATTGGACACCAAAGCAAGGTGTCGCGCAAGTCGTTTGGGATGAAGCTTTAAAGCTCAATGGTAAAGATCCTGACTTTCATCGTCGAGATTTATGGGATGCAATCGAAAGAGGGAATTATCCTGAATGGGAGCTAGGTGCTCAAATTTTTACTGAAGAACAAGCAGCAGAGTGGGATTTTGATGTCTTAGATCCTACTAAACTCGTACCTGAGGAATTAGTACCTGTCACGCCATTGGGTAAATTTATCTTAAATCGAAATCCTGATGAATTTTTTGCAGAAACAGAACAGGTCGCTTTTTCTCCAGCAAATATTGTTCCTGGTATAGATTTTAGTAATGATCCTTTATTGCAAGGTCGTCTATTTAGTTATACAGATACTCATTTGCATCGTCTAGGTACACCTAATTTTAATCAAATTCCAATTAATAAGCCCGTATGTCCATTCCATACCAATCGTCGTGGAGGATTTGCAAATCAGCATATCCATAAAGGTAAGGCCAATTACGAACCTAATTCAGTAGATAATAATTATCCACGTGAAGCAACAGAGGATCAGCAAGCATTCACCAGCTATCCTGAAAGAATCGAAGGTAGTAAATTGCGTATTCGTGCAGAAAGTTTTGCAGATCATTTTTCTCAAGCAACCTTGCACTATCGTAGCTTGAGCACGCATGAGCAACAACATATTAAAGATGCTTATGCCTTTGAGCTGTCTAAAGTGCAAGCTGAAGAAATTAGGCAGCGTGTTGTGTCTGAGCTACTAAGTCCTATTGATCAAGATTTAGCACAGTATGTAGCAAATGAACTAGGACTAAATGTGGAGAAAGCAAAGGTTAAATCGCCTAACTCAGAAATAGTAATCTCCAAAAAGCTTAGTATAGACGCTTTTCCTGCCTCTGATATTGCACAACGTAAAATCGCAGTACTCGTGCATAACGGTGCAAATGCTACGACTGTAAATGCAATTAAAAAATGGGCAGAACAAAATAATGCCATCGCTGAAGTGTTAGCCCCAAGTGCA
Source organism: Acinetobacter sp. 251-1 (assembly GCF_030329305.1). Classification (NCBI taxonomy): domain Bacteria; kingdom Pseudomonadati; phylum Pseudomonadota; class Gammaproteobacteria; order Moraxellales; family Moraxellaceae; genus Acinetobacter; species Acinetobacter sp. 251-1. The sequence goes on from NZ_JACANS010000007.1 coordinate 22,638, forward strand.
GCTCCTGTGAAATCGAGTGATGATCAGGAAATCGCTGTAGATGGTCGTCAAAATGGTGAGCCATCTGTAACTTATGATGCTACTGTAGTTGTTGATGGTCATAATTTTGACAAGTTTAAATCTGATGGTGTTGCCAAGCACTATGTATTAGAAACTTATAAACACTTAAAACCGATTGTTCTGATAGGTGATAAATCTCAAATTATTGAGATATTAAATATTAAGCAAGATGAGAGTGTATTTATTACGGACGATTTTTTATCTATACAGAATGAATTTAAACAAGCCATTCAGCAACATAGAAATTGGGATAGAGAAGAAGCGGCAAAAGAGATACCTGCTTAAATTTAAGGTATTTTAACCCCTTTTTTGTTATTTTCAATTTGTTTAAAGTCATCATAGATTGTTTACTTATATTTGCAATCATTCACAAAGCCGTCTAGATTTTGTAGGCGGCAATCCCAAACTTTTGGTGTATGAATATTATTGTTTGATAGAGTTTTGCTATTGTGGAATTTGTAAATAATATTCTAAGTACTATTTTTTTTACATTGCAAGTTGAAGTGATTTAAATAAAAAGACCTCTTGTGCCTTGTGTAAGTCCTCATTGTGAGTTTATGTGGTTGCTTAGTACAGCGATTAAGTTAAGGCATAAACCGAATCTTTTCTGTTTATTCTGATAGTGCTTACTTAATACGCTCAATGTTTTGAATTGAATATTGATGTGTTTAATTAAAACTCGTATTTTGCCAATCATCTCAGTAAAACTTGTCGGAATACACCAACCAAAAGTATGAATTCCGAATCTGAAAAACGGTTTAATTTCTGATATTTCATGAAATTTATATGGAGGCGCTTTTTACTTCGGCAAGAGATTTAAAGAAAAAACAATATAAATTTATTGATTAATCAAAATATATCAACTCATTTATTATATATAAGCGATCAAGCTGAATATCCTTATTTGATCAGTAAGCGTATAAAAGTATGTCTAATCATATGTAAAATTTGCATATCAATACAAAACTTCAATCATTTACATGCAATGGATTATTGTAATTTTAATCAAATACTTTCAAAATCCGCATTTCCATATCAGTCTTTGGTTAGATTTAAATGAAAAAGTTAGGTGAACTTACCTTTAAACTTGCTGGTGTAAAATATCATGTCGAACCAGATGTATTAGAAAAAAAACAAGTGATTATTGGTTTTGAACATACATCGATGATGGATGCAGTGCTTTCATTGGCGCTTTTCCAAATTTATAATATTAAAATCCATACATTGATTAAGAAAGAACTGTTTAAAGGGCCATTTAAACCTGTACTTGAAGCATTAGGTGGAATTCCTGTTGACCGTAAGTCAAATAAAGATATTGTTTCACAAATGGTTGAACACTTTCAGGAAAATGAAGAATTTAATCTCGTGATTGCACCTGAAGCGACACGTGCTAAAAATGGTGAACAGCGTAAACCGATTCGTACAGGGTTTTGGCATATTGCGAAAGCTGCCAATGTTCCAATTGTCTTGATGTACATCAATAATAAAAATAAGCAGGGTGGAATCTTTGGGAAAATTTACCCAACAGATTTAGATCATGATATGGTTTTGCTTAAAGAACTTTATAAAAAGCATGCAGATTTAGATATTGTAATTCCTGAACCTAAAAAAAATTAGGTATTTGTCTATTTTCTAAAAAAAAGGCACTTTCTCAAAAAAAAGCGCTTATGGTAGAATTACTGTCAATTTGAAAGGCATAAGGCCGATCTACAAGGAGCATATTTCGCATGGCGGGTCATTCCAAGTGGGCTAATACCAAGCATCGTAAAGCAAAACAAGATGCGAGCCGCGCTAAAGTATTCACAAAATTTATTCGTGAAATCGTAACAGCTGCCCGTTTAGGTGGTGGTGATGCGGCATCCAACCCACGTTTACGTGCTGTTGTGGAAAAAGCATTGGTTGCTAACATGACACGTGACACTATTAACCGTGCTATTCAGCGTGGTGTTGGTGGTGAAGACAATGATGACTTAAAAGAAGTAACTTACGAAGGTTATGGTGTTGGTGGTGTGGCAGTTATTATTGAAACCATGACTGATAACTTAAACCGTACTGTGCCTGATGTTCGTCACTGTTTTTCTAAAACAGGCGGTAACTTAGGTACAGCAGGTTCAGTAGCATATATGTTTACCAAACGTGGTGAGATTACTTTTGAAGATGTTTCTTTAGAAGATAAAATCATGGAAGTGGCTTTGGAAGCAGGTGCAGAAGATATCGAAGTGGATGAGGATGAAATTCTCGTCATTACCACGCCTGAAACGTTTGGTGATGTACAAGATGCGCTTGCAGCAGCAGGTTTAAAATCGGATAATGCTGAAGTTGTCATGAATCCATCGACTAAAGCTGAAATCACAGATGTTGATCAAGCAAAACAAATCTTAAAAATGATCGATATGTTTGAAGATTTGGATGATGTACAAAACGTGTATACCAACGTTGAATTCTCTGAGGCTGTATTAGCAGAACTAGACGCTTAAGACGGAATCTATGCAAATAGGATTTTGATTGAGTTTAAAACCGTATTTTAAAAACGCCGAATGTGGTGACATTGGGCGTTTTTTATTGATAAAAATTTAAATGTATGACGATATTGATATCAAAATATAATTTCAGATTTGATATGCTGTTTATAAAACTAAAAATAGCCTAAGTATTATTTTAAGGGGCAAAAAGAATTTCATAAACATCACCTATAAAATAGGTATTATCATAAGTATTGCATTTTATGGTGATTTTTTGATTTTGTATAAAGTTTATAGAAAGATAGTTATCATCATGCAGAATTTCCTGAAATTCCCATGCCGCATCAAAAAGATAATATTTTCCTGATAAGACAGTAGTTTGAAAGCTATTGGTGTAATCTTCTGTCGTATTTTCAATATGATTTAGAATGTCGGTTAAGGACTGGAAATCATTAGGATAAGCAGTAATTTGTAAAAATGTATGAGGGGTTAGTTGATAAAAGTCAGCCGAAGATAAAAAATATTTAAATTGAATCCAGAAATACAAGTTTCAATTAGTTTATCATTTTCTGTAATATTCTCAATCAGTTGGCATAGATCTTCATATTCTGTGCTGTTGTCATTAGTTGCGCCTAACCATTGTTTAGCCAAACTTTCGTGGATGAATAGGAAAGGTGCGCCTAAACTAAAAGCTTTTGGAAAATGACTCATTGTTTTCTCAATTTGTTTTGACTAAATATACATCATATCAATGTTATTTCACGCCGAATAGATTGAAAATAAGACCACAAAGACCCATATAAAAATACAAAGCAATACACAGACAAATTGTGAAATTTGACCTATCATCAACTTACTTCACAAAGTATAAGTCTGAATCAGACAATAGGATTAGGACATCGTATGAATATCGCCGCAAACCCTGTGATCGAAGCAGATCAAACTGTTTATTTAAAAGACTATCAAAAACCTGCATTTGAAGTGCTGTCGATCAATTTAGATCTGTCTGTTTACGATGATCATACGATTGTTCGTTCAAAAATGTTGATGAAACGTCAAGTTGTGGGTGACTTAGTTCTTTTGGGACGTGATTTAGAACTCAAACAAATTAAATTGAATAGTCAGTTGCTTTCAAATACAGATTATTCCTTAGATGCTGAACAATTGGTGATTGCAAATGCACCTGATGCGGTGACACTTGAAATTGAAGTCGTGATTCATCCTGAAAGTAATACACAACTTGAAGGCTTATACCAAGCGGCGGGTAATTTGTACGTGACACAAAATGAACCAGAAGGTTTCCGTAAAATTACCTTTTATCCTGACCGCCCTGACGTACTTTCAGTCTTTACCACACGTGTTGAAGCAGACAAAAAATTTCCTGTACTCTTAGCCAATGGTAATTTGATTGAGGCAGGTGAAGCAGGTGAGGGTCGTCATTATACCGTTTGGCAAGACCCAACCAAAAAACCAAGTTATTTATTTGCATGTGTGATTGGTGATTTGGCGGTACTCAAAGATCGCTATACCACTTCTGAAGGGCGTGATGTTGCTTTAGAAATTTATGCTGAAGAAAAAGATATTCCAAAATGTCATATTGCGATGGAAGCATTAAAACATTCGATGCGTTGGGATGAAGAGCATTATGGTCGCCCTTATGATCTTGATAATTATATGATTGTGGCAACAAGTGCATTCAATATGGGGGCAATGGAAAATAAAGGCTTAAATATTTTCAATACCTCTTGTGTACTTGCCGATGAAGAATATACCACTGATGCTGCAATCATGCGGGTGCAATCGGTCATTGCCCATGAATATTTCCACAACTGGACAGGTAACCGCATTACTTGTCGTGATTGGTTCCAATTGTGTTTAAAAGAAGGCTTAACGGTGTTCCGTGATCAGTCATTCTCAGAAGATTTACAATCGGCTGCAGTACAACGTATTGATGATGTTGCTGTTTTAAAATCGCATCAATTCCCTGAAGATTCAGGTCCATTGTCACATCCACCACGTCCTGATCATTTTGTGGAAATTAATAATTTCTATACTGCCACTGTTTATGAAAAAGGTGCGGAAATTAACCGCATGATGGCGACATTGCTTGGTAAAGAAAAATTCCGCCAAGGGACTGATGAATATTTCAAACGTCATGATGGTCAAGCGGTTACGGTTGAGGATTGGGTTGCAGCATTAAGCGCAGGTTCAGGCGTAGATTTATCAGCATTTCTCATTTGGTATAACCAACCGGGTACACCAAAATTGCAAGCCCAAGGTGAGTATGATGCTGCCAATCAGACTTATCGTTTAAGCCTAAAACAAAGCTTAAAACCACATGCAAAATATCCAAACCTGAAAGCTGTTCCCATTCCTGTAGCACTGGCTTTATTTGACGCTGAAACGGGTGAGCAACTGGTATTGAATGCTGAAGCTTTGTTTGAAAATGGCGTGAAAGATGGTGTCTATTTATTTGATCAAAATGAAGCAAGCATTGAATTTACAGGCTTAAAAGCTGCACCTGTGGTGTCGTTATTGCGTAGTTTCTCTGCGCCTGTGAACCTTGAATTTAACTATTCAGATGAACAACTTGCATTTTTGCTGCAGTATGAAACCAACGGCTTTAACCAATGGCAGGCTGCTCAGACTTTGCTTGAACGCATTTTATTGAATGGTCATGATGCTCAAACTTATCTGGATGCAATTCAGAAAACTTTACCTTTTGTGATTGCCAAAGATCCGCTATTGGCTTCGCGTTTATTTGATGTACCGACTGAGGGTTATTTAGGTAGCCGTATTGATCAAGATTATAATCCTGTAGTGGTCAATGAAGCGCGTGAAGCTTTGCTGAATACTTTGGCACGTGAACTGGGCGGTTTTGTTAAAGAAACTTATCTAAGCCTTGACCCAATTGCACAAAAAGAGTTTTCTCAGGCAATGGGTGTTCGGGCGCTGAAAAATATCATGCTGAGTCTGCTTGCACGTCAGGGCGATAGCGAAGTCTTTGATTTGGCATACGAACAGTACCAAAATACAGGCAATATGTCTGAGCGTTTAGGTGCTTTAAAAGTCTTGGTCTGGAATGATGCACCTCAGGCACAGGAAGTTTTACAAGACTTCTATACTCGCTTTAAAGATGAAGCTTTGTCATTGGATCAATGGTTTATGATTCAGGCAGCACATCCAAAAGCAACCGCAGAAAACATTGCTTATTTAACCTCTCATGCCGATTATGATTTAGCTGTGCCGAACCGAATCCGTTCAGTATCAGGTGGTTTAAATGCCAATCCTGTCAATACATGGAGTTTTGGGGTTCAACATTTCATTGATTTAGCAAGATATTTGGATGAGAAAAATCCAATTGTGGGTTCTCGTTTACTGCAAGTCTTGTCTCGTTGGTACACTTTGGCTGAGCCACAGCGCAGTCAAGTGAAAGCTGAACTTGAAGCATTGAAATCTCAAGTAAAATCTAAAAATGTCAGTGAAACACTGAGTAGTATGTTAAGCATTTAATTTTAATTAAGTGTTTGATGTTTTAATGTGCTATTTACTCTGTTTTATAGGGTAAATAGCATCTTTAGAACTTATAGAAAATCCTTATTTAAGTTGTCACTTTTCAGGCTATTTTGCTGTTACTGTTGCAAATAGTCACTCAATTCCAATATCCACATTATTCTAAATAATTTCATGTCTTCATTTAGAATGCGCTGTTATTTTCGCAGTAGTGTTCCTCCTAAAGCTTAAATACAGGCATTAGAATTTTTATAAAGTATGAAAAATACTGTTCTTTGATTGAATGATAAAAAAAATATTTGTGTTATAAATTAGGTATTAAACTTAATGATAATAAATTTAAATTATGGAACAACTTAACCCTTCAGACCTAAAAGCCATTCTACATTCTAAACGTGCGAATTTATATTATCTTGAGCATTGCCGCGTGATGCAAAAAGATGGTCGCGTTTTATATCTGACCGAAGGCAAAAATGAAAATCAATATTGGAATATCCCGATCGCCAATACCACGGTCATTATGCTCGGCACAGGGACATCTATTACTCAAGCGGCGATGCGTATGCTCGCCAGTGCAGGCGTATTGGTTGGCTTTACAGGTGGCGGTGGAACCCCCTTATTTATGGGCTGTGAAATTGAATGGATGACGCCACAAAGTGAATATCGCCCGACTGAATATATGCAGGGGTGGATGAAATTTTGGTTTGATGATGCCAAACGTTTAGAAGTGGCAAAACAATTTCAGCTTGCACGGATTGAATTTATAAGAAAAATTTGGTCTAAAGACCGAGATTTAAAAGAATATGGTTTTTACATCGATGATGTGGATATTCAAAATGCCTTAGATGGTTTTGAAAATAAAATTCCACATATTAACAAAGTGGGGGATTTACTCCTTGCTGAAGCTGCGACCACCAAACAACTGTATAAAATTGCAGCCAAACGTACAGGGCTAAAAGATTTTAACCGTAATCCTGAGCAAGGTGATTTAGCCAATGATTTTCTAAATCACGGCAATTATTTGGCTTATGGCTTAGCAGCAACCACACTTTGGGTTTTGGGAATCCCGCACGGTTTTGCAGTGATGCATGGTAAAACCCGACGCGGGGCTTTGGTGTTTGATGTGGCGGATTTAATTAAGGATGCTGTGGTTTTACCGTACGCTTTTATTTGTGCCAAAGAGAAAATGACCGAGCAAGAGTTTAGACAGCAGATTTTGCAGAAATTTACTGAGCATAAGTGTTTGGACTTTATGTTTGATAATGTGAAAGAGCAATCTAAATGTATTTAGTTTATTTTATTTCATAGGGTATTTACTTTTTTTGCTGGCTAAATTATCCTCAAAACTCAATCGTTGATAGAGGTAATTATGTATAGAAAAAATGTTATTTATTTTATGTTAATTATGGCGATTTATGGTGGTGGTCATACAGTTACCCATAACTCTTTAAACATAAATATTTTACAGGTAAAAACAAATATTGCGACTGCTTATATAGCAGCTTAGAAACTATGCAATAACATGTTCACTGCCATATAGGCAGCTTAATTCCAAATCTATGTTGAATTATTTCAAATAGTTCAACATAACCAAATTTATCAAAATAGGAAAATAATAATGATTGTCACGTTTATCAGTCAATGCGAAAAAAAAGCGATTCCTCGTACTCGCCGTGTCTTGGATGCTTTTGCAGATCGGATTGGGGATAACACGTGGCAAACGGTGATTACAGAAGATGGTCTAATAGCCGTTAAGAAGTTACTGCGTAAAACTGTGACTAAAAGTACCGCGGTGAGTTGCCACTGGATTCGAGGACGACGTAGAAGTGAGTTGCTGTGGATTGTGGGGAATCGCAATAAGTTCAATGCTGAGGGAATTGTGCCTGTTAATACAACACAGAAAAAGTTAGATCAAAACAAATGGGAAAATGATTGGCACTATTTACCTTTAATCAAAGCATTAGTCGCAATTTCTGCGTTATTACATGATTGGGGCAAAGCTTCTGTTTTATTCCAAGAAAAACTACAACCAAAAAGTAAAAATGCCAAGAAGGGTGATCCTTTAAGACATGAATGGATTTCTTGTCTTTTACTTAATGCCTTAGTGCAATCATCAGGAAATACCACAACGGATGAAGCATGGTTAAAATTACTGATTGAGCAAAATTGGCATGAAGATGATTTAAAACAAACGGTTTTAACAGGTTTAGATCAAACGAAAGCTTTAGATCAGTTACCACCTTTTGCACAATTAGTCGCTTGGCTGATTGTTTCTCATCATCGCTTACCTGATTTAAAAGAAGAACAGCGTCGTCAAGATTATGGTGATAAAAAACGAGAAACATTATCTGCAATGCTGAAAAGTATTAAAGCAGATTGGGGCTATCAAAATAAATTTGATGATGAATATCAACAGCGCGTTTTAAAATGTTTTGAATTTGAACAGGGCTTATTAAGCCAATCGGTCAATTGGACGAAGCAAATTAAAAAATGGTCGGCACGTTTACTACAAGAAACACAGCCCCATTCTATTATTTTTGAAGATGGCAGTTGGCGTGTCATTTTGCATCATGCACGTTTGTGTTTAATGTTAGGTGATCATTATTATTCGTCTTGTGATGCTGATACAAATTGGAAGACTTCACTGAAATTAATCGCGAATACAGATTTCAAAACCAAACAGCCTAAACAATATTTAGATGAACATTTGGTGCATGTTAGTGATAATGCTATGAAAGTGGCACAATCATTAAGCCGTTTAGCCGATGACATGGAACCTGCTTATGATATTGTTAAAATTAACAAGAAAAGTCCTGATGGCTTTGAGTGGCAAGATCAAGCTGTAAAAGGGATTCAAAGTTTTATTCAAAAAAATGAAGATGCCCAAAAACAAGGTTGGTTTATTGTCAATATGGCAAGTACAGGTAAGGGAAAAACCATTGCCAATGCCAAAATTATGCAGGCGCTGTCGCCCAATGCGGATTCATTACGTTATATTTTAGCTTTAGGATTAAGAACTTTAACCTTACAAACAGGGGATTCTTATCGCAATGATATTGGTTTGCAAAATGATGAACTTGCGGTATTGATTGGCTCGAAAGCTGTTCAAGAATTACATCAAAAAAATAAAGCTAAAACAGATGAAAATGAAATTAATGTAGAAGAAATAGGCTCAGAATCACTCGAAACGTTATTAGACAATGAACTTGATTATGATGTTCTGCCGCAAGCAGATTTTATGAATGTTTTATTTCCACAAAATCAGGCGGAAAAAAATAAAGCATTTTTATATAAACCTGTTTTAGCCTGTACCATTGATCATATTATTGCTGTGACAGAAACCAAACGAGGTGGAAAATATATTTTACCGAGTTTGCGTTTATCATCCTCTGACCTCGTAATTGATGAAGTTGATGATTTTAATGGACAAGATTTAATTGCAATTGCCCGATTAGTGCATTTAACAGGTATGTTAGGTCGTAAAGTGATGATTTCATCGGCTACCATTCCACCTGCATTGGCTGAGGGATTTTTTAATGCCTATCAGCAAGGTTGGCAACTCTATTGTGCCTTTAAAAAAATCAAAAATACGCAAGCTGTGGCTATGTGGGTAGATGAATTTAAAACCCAGATTACGTTGGTTGATGATGTTGAATGTATTAAAGCGTATCAACAAGATCATAAAAAATTTGTGCAAATTCGTGCAGAACAATTGCAACAACAAATCATTAAACATAAAGCCTATATTGTTGATTGTTCGGATTTGGTGGTAGCTAAAGAACAAGCGAAACTAGATGAAAGCATACAACAGCAGTATTTTGAACGTATTAAAAAACATGCTGAAAAATTACATTTAGCACACCATACAATTGATCAAAAAACGGGCAAAAAAGTGTCTTTTGGTGTGATTCGTGTTGCCAATATCTCACCATGCGTGGCATTAACCCGATATTTACTCAATGCAGAATGGACAGAGAATATTGCACCTCGTGTGATGGCATATCATAGCCGACAAGTGATGTTATTACGCAGTGAACAAGAACGTCATTTAGACCAAGCGTTGAAACGTAAAGAAAAACAAGGCGAACAACCACAAGCATTTTTAGATACAGGTAATGATGGCGTGATTCGTCAGCATTTAGATCGTACTGATGCTGAGCATGTGATTTTTATTTTGGTGGCAACCCCTGTGGAAGAAGTGGGGCGAGATCACGATTTTGATTGGGCAATTGTAGAGCCTTCTTCTTATCGTTCCATTATTCAATTGGCAGGACGTGTTTTACGTCATCGTAAAATCAGTCAGGATATTACTCAGCCAAATATTGCGTTAATGCAATATAACTTAAAGGGTTTGCGAGGTGCACAGGTTGCTTTTGAGAAACCTGGTTTTGAAATTAATAACAATAAATTTAAATTAAGCACCAAAAACTTATCAGAACTTTTAGATGATGATGTGAGTTTAGGCATTAATGCGATTCCACGTATTCAAGCCAAGCAACCGTTACAAGCCACGGAAAAATTAGCAGATTTGGAACATGCGGTTTTAGCAGACAGTTTGACAAGCTACCAAAAGACAGGTGCAAAACCTTTAAATGCTTGGCTCACGCAAACATGGTTTTTAACTGCTTTACCGCAAAGATTTGCACCATTTAGACAAAGCTCACCCAACATTCAGCTCTTTGCAATGTGGCAAGACCATAAGCTTACGTTTTGCATAAAAGATGATTTTGGCAAGTATATTAACCGCAATGGTTTTTATCAGATCACGCATTTAGAGCTGAGTGAATGTGAAAAATCACGTTTATGGTTTGATCGAAATTACAGCGACATTTTACGTCGTATGGCGCTTGATACTTTGCAAGAAAATGAGGATATTGAAACAAAGATGGAAGTATTATCAAAAAGCTATGGGGAAATCATGTTGCCTGAATATGATGAAGATAAAGCGTTGTTATATTCAGATCAATTTGGATTAATTATAAAAAATTAAGGAAGGGATATGACAGCAAGTATTCATACTTTTTTAAATGAACGCAAAGAGCTTTGGTTAAAAGACCGTTTAAAAAAAGCAAAAGATGATGCCGAAATTGCAGAGTTACAGCAGCAAGCAAACGATAAATTTCATTTAAAAGAATGGTTACCTGATGCAGCAAAACGTGTTGTACAACTGTCGATGGTAAGTCATCCAAGTAAATTTAGTCATCCAAGTGCAAAGACTTCAAGCATTATTGCCCCTGTATCTGCCAGTAAAGATGGATATTTACGCACAGGCAACGTGGACTATCCATTAGATGTATTTGGCAATGCGGCTGCAATGGACGTTTATAAATTTTTATGTTTGTCATTAAGCAATGAACTTTCTGTGCTAGATGGTTTTGAACAAGATGATCAAAAGCTAAAAAAGTTGATTCAACAATCTTCGTTAGATTTTGAAACATTGAAAAATAACTTTTTAATAATTAAACAAAATGATACGACAAGTAAAACGGATCATTTGATTAAACAGGTTTATTTTCCTATTGCACAAGATGAATATCATTTACTGTCAATTTTGACACCATCAGGATTAATCACTCGATTAAAGCAAAAAATTGATCTGATGCGTTTTTCTGAACAAACTAAACTTGCCAAAGAGAATCGTAAGAAAAATGAGCATGATGCAGAAGGTTATGCTGATATTTTTGATTTAACAGTCACAGCTTATGGCGGGACACAGCCACAAAATGTCAGTGTATTAAATAGCCAAAATGCAGGACGAGCGTATCTTTTATCAAGTTGCCCACCAACGTTAGAAAAACGTGCAATCCGACTGCCTAAAACAGATTTTTTTACACAGTGTTTATATCGCAAAAATTATCAGGAAAGTTTTGTTCAACTCCATAAATTCATGCAATTAGATATTAATAATAATGCTATTCGTACAGCAATACGCAATATCATTGGGTTTGTAATTGATCAAATTTTACTACAGGCATTTAAAATTCGTGAGACCTATCCTGAGGCTTGGTCAGATCAAGATTATTATGTAAGTTTACCTAAATTACAGCGAATTTGGCTAGATCAGCAGTATCAAAATGAACGAGAAAACGATGCTGAATGGCGTGATGAGATTAGTCAAAATATTGCACGTTGGATTTTACGCAGTTATGAAAAAGTGATTGCTGATTCTTATACTCTAGGAACGGGAGAATTATTAGATGTACAACGACAGGTAGAAAATTCATTGCAAAAAGCTAAGGAGTTCTTTTAATGCGTCAATTTTTATTGATTCCACATTTAAAAATCCATAATGCCAATGCAATGAGTAGCCCATATACCATTGGTTTTCCTGCAATGACGGCTTGGTTAGGTGCTGTACATGCGTTACAACGCAAGCTACACAGTAAAAATACTGAGGTTGAACTGACAAAAATTGCGGTGAGTTGTCATGATTTTAATTTGCAAACCTATAAGGGACGTGGCGACTTTGTCCATTCGATTGTAGGAACAGCTAATCCTTTAGATAAAGATGGTAATCGGCCTGCTTTTATTGAAGAAGCACGTTGTCATTTAGACGTATCTTTGCTGATCGAATGTGAAAACATTGATCCTGATGAAAAAGAAGAATTTTTACAGCTTGTACAGCAATTAGTTACAAGCATGAAGTTTGCCAGTGGTGATGTGTTATCGGTGAAGCCTTGTAAGATTTTAAATTTTGACGATGAAGAAGATCAAGCGAAACAACTTCGTCCGATTTTAAATCAATTAATGTTAGGACATGTACTGATTGAGCGCCGTGATTTAGTCTTACAAGGCATGAATGAAGGCTTAGATGCTTTAGATGCGGTGTTGGATTATCTGAAAGTGACACATAGTTCAACGCTAAATGAAGATAAAAAAGTGACATGGACATCTCAGCGTAAAGCGCAAGGTTGGCTTGTACCAATTGCGGTTGGTTTTCAAGGAATTTCTGAAATCGGACAAGCAAAAAACCAACGAGATGCCTATACACCACACCGATTCGCTGAAAGTGTGCTGACTTTAGGCGAATTTATTATGCCATATCGTATCGAAAGTATTGATCAACTGTTATGGCAATATCATGTTGATTTAGAAAATAATTTATACCTTTGCCAAAACTTAACAATACAATCTATTTAACTTTACAAAAAAGGAAATTCGCTCATGGCTAAAAATGAAAAAGCGGTTGCTAGCGTACTTGCATTTGAAAAAAAACTTGTGCCGTCAGATGGTTATTTTTATGGTACAACTTGGGAAAATCGCACAGAACAAACAGCCTTAAAACTGATTGAAAAGTCAGTACGTGGCACAATTTCAAACCGTTTAAAACCTGCGGTTGCAAGTGATCCATTAAAATTGAATGCTGAAGTTGAGAAAGCCAATTTACAAAAAGTGGATGCATGTGCTTTAGCAGAGCATCAAGATACATTAAAAGTGGCTTTTACATTAAAAGTGTTAGGGGGTATCGAACAGCCATCCGCATGTAATAATGAAGCATTTCTAAATTCATATAAAGAAGTCGCTAAAAACTATATTCAAACTCATGGATTCGCTGAACTCGCTAAACGATATGCGCTAAATATTGCGAATGCACGTTTTTTATGGCGTAACCGTGTTGGTGCAGAAAAAATTGAAGTGGTTGTGACGGTGAATGATCAAGAATCGGTAACCTTCAACGCGTTTGATTATAAACTACATGATTTTGATGCAGTTGATACCAAAGTGCAAAATTTAGCAGATCAAATTGCAAAGGCGTTAAAAGGAGAATTACCTTATTTGCTGATTAAAATCGAAGCCTATGCTTTGGTGGGTCAAGCACAAGAAGTGTATCCAAGTGAAGAACTCGTACTTGATAAGGGCAAGGGAGATAAAAGTAAAATTCTATATCAAGTGAATGATGTTGCTGCGATGCATTCTCAAAAAGTGGGGAATGCTTTACGTACCATTGATACATGGTATCCAGAGTTTGAAGAGCAAAAATCAGCAATTGCAATTGAACCATATGGTGCAGTAACTAATTTAGGTAAGGCATACCGTACACCGAAAGCTAAACAGGATTTCTTTAGCTTATTTGATAAATACGCATTAGGTGAATCCTTAGAAAATGCTGAACAAGAACATTATGTGATGGCTGTACTTGTACGTGGTGGTGTGTTTGGTCAAAGTGGAAAGGATGCTTAATATGAAGTTTTATCAGGAGATTACCCTGATTGATCAAGCTGAAATCTCAACCTATTTTATTTGGTCAAAAATATATACGCAATTGCATATCGCATTGGCTGAAATAAAAGATGCCAATGACAAGGTCAATATTGGAATATCTTTTCCACAATATATTTTTGAAGAAAAGACCGATCAGCAAAAAGCCAAGATCAATTTAGGTAAAAAATTACGCTTATTTGCATCTTCTGAATCTGATTTAAAGCAATTAGATATCCGCAAATGGCTTGAGCGTTTAGAAGATTATGTGCATATCACTTCTATTCGTGAAGTGCCTCAAGACATCAAAGGCTATGCCATTTATAAACGCAAACAAGTGAAAAGCAATGCGCAACGTTTAGCTCGTCATCGTGTAAAACGTGGTGATATTGGTTTTGATGAAGCACTTGCGAGATATAGCAACGTGGTGACAACAACTGCATTACCATATATAGAGATGAAAAGCTTAAGCAACTCAACTTCTAGTGATGAAAAACGTTTTAAATTGTTTATTGAAAAGCAACCTGCGACAAAATCTGAAACTCAGGTTTTTAGCACTTATGGACTAAGTTCGGTATCATCTGTACCCGAATTTTAACCCAATATTTTTTCATTCTTTAACAGTATAATAAAATCAATAAGTTATGATGGTGGCTTAAAACTTGGGTCTTTTTATGGATTTAGGGCTTAAGTTACTATTATAGCTTTATTTTTTGCTGTAAAATTGCTGTTCACTGCCATGTAGGCAGCTTAGAAATAATAGTATTGTGGCGACACAAGCACCTATTCGTTCACTGCCATGTAGGCAGCTTAGAAATCGGCAAGTCTTTCAAGCGTATCACCGCTCGCGTTCACTGCCATGTAGGCAGCTTAGAAATCATCAGTCTGCGGAACTTTTGGAAGTGCTTTGTTCACTGCCATGTAGGCAGCTTAGAAAATAATCAACACCTGCGAGACCTAATATGCCTGGTTCACTGCCATGTAGGCAGCTTAGAAATAGTCTTTTACATCCCACTGTAAAAGAATTGAGTTCACTGCCATGTAGGCAGCTTAGAAAATGATATGAAAAGCTAGCAAGCGTGATCGGTGCGTTCACTGCCATGTAGGCAGCTTAGAAACATTAGAGTCACGTCTTAACTCTTTAATATAAGTTCACTGCCATGTAGGCAGCTTAGAAATCGCCCGACACTTTTTGAGGGATTAAAGAAGTGTTCACTGCCATGTAGGCAGCTTAGAAATTTTCGGGTTTTGAGTCTCGATATAAATAACCGTTCACTGCCATGTAGGCAGCTTAGAAAGCTTTCCCGTGAAACGTCAGCCGCATACCAATGTTCACTGCCATGTAGGCAGCTTAGAAAATTCGGGAAAATCCACGGGGCATAAATAACAAGTTCACTGCCATGTAGGCAGCTTAGAAAGCCAACAGTTTGAGCATTGGAAATACTTGGAGGTTCACTGCCATGTAGGCAGCTTAGAAATGATCTAAATCAATCAGTCTTTTTCTTTTATCGTTCACTGCCATGTAGGCAGCTTAGAAATGAACTGTTCGTTCTTTTTCTTCGAGTACTTCGTTCACTGCCATGTAGGCAGCTTAGAAAAGACGAATCGCACTCTTTCTTGCTTATATGTTGTTCACTGCCATGTAGGCAGCTTAGAAAGTTGCCATTTCATCTGCAAGCTATAGCTATCGGTTCACTGCCATGTAGGCAGCTTAGAAAACAGCAACCGCAGCAAGGGGAGATCTACGATGGTTCACTGCCATGTAGGCAGCTTAGAAAGCTAAGCTTGCAATTATCGTAAACAATTCGATGTTCACTGCCATGTAGGCAGCTTAGAAATAAGGATGAAAATACAGAATTAGAAATTCCTGGTTCACTGCCATGTAGGCAGCTTAGAAAATCCAATAGCCGAGTCGGTGTTGCACCTGCATGTTCACTGCCATGTAGGCAGCTTAGAAAATTCCGATAAAACCTGCCCGGGCTTCACTTTTGTTCACTGCCATGTAGGCAGCTTAGAAAGTAAAATTGACGCTACTGCAATTCAGTTTGCTGTTCACTGCCATGTAGGCAGCTTAGAAATGAGCTATTGATGGGCTTGCGCTCTGCTGAGGGTTCACTGCCATGTAGGCAGCTTAGAAATGTAGCAGAATTTGCAGCATCTTGTTCAGCAGGTTCACTGCCATGTAGGCAGCTTAGAAATACTAGCAGATCAGCGGATTTCATTGATTATAGTTCACTGCCATGTAGGCAGCTTAGAAATTGTGAAAAAACCTGACCAACCAAACCCAAACCGTTCACTGCCATGTAGGCAGCTTAGAAAATCAACTTTCTTCTGTACGAATACAGTTTCTTGTTCACTGCCATGTAGGCAGCTTAGAAACAACACACTGTGAAATAGGAAGCAATCGCAGCAGTTCACTGCCATGTAGGCAGCTTAGAAAGGTGAAAGCCATTGATCAGCTTGCAACTTTGTGTTCACTGCCATGTAGGCAGCTTAGAAAACAAAAGTCATAGTGCATTCGCTCCATTAATTGGTTCACTGCCATGTAGGCAGCTTAGAAAACTGAATATGGGAGCGAAAGCGTGAGCGTAAAGTTCACTGCCATGTAGGCAGCTTAGAAACCCACCTGCTGAAACAATTTCTATTGGATAATGTTCACTGCCATGTAGGCAGCTTAGAAACGGAACAAGACTAACTTTGACTGGATTGTACAGTTCACTGCCATGTAGGCAGCTTAGAAAAGCTTTTATTGATGAAAATCATACTGATTATGGTTCACTGCCATGTAGGCAGCTTAGAAAAAAAAATCAAAGTTGTTTATAACATGATCGAGTTCACTGCCATGTAGGCAGCTTAGAAATGTCAAAACATTTTTTAAAAATCCTTTCTGAAGTTCACTGCCATGTAGGCAGCTTAGAAATAGATGATGAGGGCAATTAAATATGGGGTAAGTGTAAATAACTTCATTTTGCAAAAGTGTAAAGAAATCTTGGTGATCAAAACAACTTTTGCTAAATTGATCAACTTTCAATAAGAAATAAGAGTCAACATATATGCACAACAGTATGATTAAAATTGCTTTTACATTCGCAATGCTATCAAGTTTGAGTACGTTTACAGCTGCCCAAGTACCCAAAGAGATTGATCAAGTTCTAAAACAAATTACATTGCCTTTGCAAAAAACTGAAAAAGAATCTGAGATTGTGACCAATTATTACTATCAAGATCAATCAAAGAATAAGCTAGTAATTGGTATAGCATCCGATTTTATTGATGTCAGTTGGACGTTTAAGACCTTGCCTGATGAAAAATCAGAAGTTGTCACTCAAGCCAAAACGCTAACACAAAGCTTACTTGGTGAAGAGTGGAACAGTCTGTATAGTGCAATCACTGAAGGTGGAACAGTGGATTATTTATCACAAGATAATGGTATAGTGATCACAGATGCTGGATGTACACAAACAATGTGTGGTTATCAAGTCAAATTGAGAGAGTAAAACCTCCAAGCAAGGAGGTTTATAAAAATTAAGCAGGTATAAGCCAATGACTTTGTTGCATGTCTTCAAGCCAATCGCTTACATCGAGTTGATTTGCAATTGAAAATTTTTCATTCACTTGGAAGATCAATAACGAATCATGCATACTCATCACATTGGCCAAATGTTGACGAATAATTACAGCATCATATTTAGTATTAATGAGCCAAGTATTTTGGTTGACACGAATTGTATGATCATAATCTTCAATCGTTTTATGAACTTGGTCAAAATGATCGAGATAATTTGAGTTTAAAATAATTAAATAGTTCATCAGAGCAGCCTCCATAAAAGATATTTAAAAAATATCTTTTATCTAAAATGTGATGAATATCACTGAATTTTTACTCTAGCATTAAAAATTTTTAAAAAATTAAGAAAGTGTCTGACAATATTGTCTAGAACAGGGGAGTTTGGTTTCATTCGGTTATTCATTTACATGGTTATTACAATTGCATCCAAAATTACTTTGTAAAAGATGATCAAAAAATTTTCAATATTTGTTAAATTGAAGTAAAATTCACTTTAAATTATTTAAACAATAAGCTCATCAAATGATGGGCTTTTTTGTTATTTTTCCCCCCAAGTAAATAGTTTGAGGTTATACAATGCTAGTTAAAATCGAAGATGGTTTTTACTTAAATTCAGCACATATTATTGCAATACGTGTTTCTAGGAATATGATTACTCAAGGTTTTTCTATTGATATTGATTATACACCGAACAATCAAAAAGCCTCTGGTACGTACCATAAGCAGTTTCAAAATAAAGTTGATGCAGACGCATTTCTACAAAAAGTTCACCAACAGATTGCTTAAATAAATGCATAAATAAAAAGAATTATTTAAAGGAATTAGTGGAAAAGGAATTCATTTTTAAATCGAATGTAGCATTCATTTGAAATTTACCCCTTAAATTTTATGACAAATACACTCATCATTCGCATTTTTTCACTGCTTTAAATCCTTTAATAAAAGCAATTTATTCACAAAATTACGTTTCAGCGCATACATTTTTAATTTTCTGTATAAAATACCTGCCAGTTGGTATGTTTGATGAAAATGATTGATTTACAGGTGAACAAATGACTCCTTTACTAAAAGCTTATCTCTTATTGGCTTTAGCGATTGTAGCGGAGGTCATTGGTTCGACATTTATTGTGAAATCAGCAGGGTTTACTAAATTGGTGCCCTCATTGGCAGTATTCATATTATACAGCATAGCTTTTTACTTGCTCTCACAAGTCGTGAAAGTCATTCCATTGGGTATTAGCTATGCGATTTGGGCTGGAGTGGGGATTGTACTGACGGCATTTTTAGGCTTTATTGTGTTTAAGCAAAACCTTGATCTTGCAGCGATGATAGGCATTGCTTTGATTATTTCTGGTGTGATTGTGATTAATTTATTTTCAACAACGGCGGGACACTAATTTGGCACAGATCAAAAGGGAGCGTGTTCCACATTCTCCCAATAATCAATGGTTGTTAACAAAGTGCTTTGAATCATTTAAAAAAAGCCCAAGTGATCCATTGTAAAACTAGGGCGATGAAATATAGATTTGATGACATTGTGGTTATTTTACTTTAGAAAGCAAATTATCCCGATTAACTTTCTAAAGTCATCAAGCTGGCATTGCCACCTGCGGCAGCAGTATTAATGCTGATTGCACGTTCAATTACAAGACGATCTAAAGCAACAAGATCATTCACATGGTTTAAATGTGAAATGGCAATAATTGCACCTGAGCGTTGACTGATGAGGTGTTGTAAATCAGCTAAGCCCTTGACATCGCCATGGTGTAATACCGCATCAAACTCTGCGCTAGCGATATCATCGATGAGCGTAATGTGGTGGCGGATGTCTTGCGGGAGTTTTTGCAAGAGTTGTAAGCCAACGGCATTCTGATTCGACATCACAGCATGGCTTCCTACTGCAAAAACTGCAGCAAGTTGTTGTAAATAGGCATGTTCATGTTGTGCTGTAACAAATATTTTAGCTCTAGGCAAAATAGAATACTGGTTGGATTCACCTGTTGGACCAGGCAATGCATATAAACCTGTGATATTGGCATAATGATTTAATTTAAAATCAGTAATATGTTGTTTCGTCCAAATCTGTAAAGCATTATAAATTGGATTAATTTCTGTTTGATTTAAAGCTTTAACAATACCGAAAGGTTGTGCTGATAAATCACACTTTTGCATTAATTTATAAAGGTAAAGAGGCCCACCTGCTTTAGGTCCTGTACCTGATAAACCCTCACCACCAAAAGGTTGTACGCCAACCACTGCACCGACAATGTTACGGTTAATATATAAATTTCCAACTTCAGCATGTGCAATGGTCGTTTGAATAGTTTCATCAATTCGTGTGTGTAAACCCATGGTTAAACCATAGCCTTTATCATTGATTTGCTTGAGTAATTGTTTTAATTCACCATATTTATAACGAATAATATGTAGGACAGGGCCAAACACTTCACGTTTTAAGTCATTCAAATTGGGCAATTCAATCATTGTCGGCGTGATAAAAGTACCTTGATTGCTTTTTAAATCTGTCTCTGCAAGTGCTAATTGATGAGTTGGATATGCTTTGCTGCGCATCATTTCAATATGTTTTTCAATATTTTGCTGTGCTTCAAGATCAATTACAGGACCAATATCGGTTTTAAGGAAAATGGGATTGCCTAGGTTGAGTTGTTGCATGGCACCTTTAAGCATTTTTATTAAGACTTCGGCATTGTCTTCTTGCACACAAAGTACACGTAGCGCAGAACAGCGTTGTCCCGCACTGTCAAATGCTGAATTTACAACATCTAAAACCACTTGCTCAGTGAGTGCGGAAGAATCCACAATCATAGCATTTTGTCCGCCCGTTTCTGCAATGAGCGGAATCGGTTGACCTGTGGGGCTTAGTCGTTGTGCGACGGTTTTTTGTAAAATTTTGGCAACTTCAGTTGAACCTGTAAACATAATGCCTTGAATGCGATCATCTTGGGATAGCTGAGCGCCAACGGTTTCGCCACGCCCTGGCAGTAATTGCACGACATTTTCTGGAATGCCTGCTTCCCATAAAATTTGAATGGCTTGCGCGGCAATCAATGGGGTTTGTTCTGCAGGTTTGGCAATGACGGTATTTCCTGCAACTAAGGCTGCTGCAACTTGCCCTGTAAAAATTGCCAATGGAAAATTCCAAGGACTGATACACAGCACGGTACCTAGTGCTTGTAATGTGGTATGTTTTGAAACATTTTGCATTTGTGCAGCATAATAGCGGAGGAAATCTACAGCTTCACGGACTTCTGCAATGCCATTGCTATAAGTTTTACCACTTTCACGACACAGCAGCAGCATCAATTCTTCTAAGCGAGCTTCCATCAAGTCGGCAGCTTTAAATAAATATTCTGCACGTTGATTTCGATCCGTATTGTTCCAACTGTCACAGGCAGCTTGTGCATTGTCCAAAGCAAGATCAACGTGTGTTAAATTTGCTTCTATCACCGTACCGACAAGGTCTTGATCGTTAGCGGGATTACGAATTTCAATTTTGGGTAACTCAAGCAAAGTTTGCGAGTCGAGATTTGCAACCAAACTATGGCTATGCCATTGGTATGTCGCGAGTTTTTGTGCTGTGCTATTGAGCTGCGCCAATTCGCTATCATTGCTCAGATCTAAGCCAAATGAGTTTTGACGTATGGGTTGCAATAGATCTTTTGGTAAGGCAATGGCAGAGTGCTTCATACCGACGATGCCATCGTGTTGTGCATTTTCAGCAATTTCGTGTATAGGATCTTCAATCAAATCTGCGATTTCGATATTTTTATCGGCAATACGATTTACAAAAGAGGTATTCGCTCCATTTTCCAATAAACGGCGTACTAAATATGCCAATAGCGTTTCATGATTACCGACAGGCGCATAGATACGACAAGGCACGCCAAGTTTATTGTCTTGAATATTTCCAACCACTTGTTCGTATAATGGCTCACCCATGCCATGCAGGCATTGAAATTCATATTGACCTAGATAATATTTGCTTGGATCAGCCAATTGATAAATTGTGGCTAAAGTTTGAGCATTATGTGTTGCGAATTGCGGATAAATTTGTTGAGGCGCAGCCAATAATTTTTTAGCACAGGCGATATAGGACAGGTCTGTATGTACTTTACGCGTAAAGACAGGATAATCACGCATACCATCAATTTGTGCTTTTTTAATTTCACTGTCCCAATAGGCACCTTTGACTAAGCGAATCATGAGACGTTTTTGGCTACGTTTAGCAAGATCAATAATATAATCGACCACGTAGAAGCAACGTTTTTGATAGGCTTGGATCACAAAACCAATGCCTTTCCAATCATTGAGTGCAGGTTCAAAACATAGGCGTTCTAATAGCTCTAAGGACAACTCTAAACGGTCCGCTTCTTCAGCATCAATATTTAAACCGATGTCATATTTTTTAGCTAAAAGTGCAAGATTTAAAATACGCGGGTAGAGTTCATTGTGTACACGTTCGATTTGCCCACGCTGATAACGCGGATGCAATGCTGACAATTTGATGGAAATACCTGCACCTGTATAGACATCTTTGCCTTCAGATGCTTTGCCGATCGCATGGATGGCTTGCGTATAATCATCAAAATAACGATCTGCATCATGCTCAGTCAGTGCAGCCTCACCTAACATGTCATAAGAATAACGAAAACCTTTATCTTCAAGCACTTTGGCATGATCCAACGCTTCTTCGATGGTTTCACCTGTGACAAATTGTTCACCCATCATACGCATGGCGACATCAACAGCCTTACGAATAATACCTTTACCTGTACGTGCTAAAAGCGAAGTTAGAATACTCGATAAACTTTTTTGTTTCGGGGTTTCCATCAGTTTGCCCGTCAACATCAGTCCCCATGCTGCGGCATTGACAAACATTAAATTACTTTGCCCTAAATGTTCTTTCCAATCCCCTTGGTTAATCTTGTCACGAATCAATAAGTCACGGGTGGCAGTATCAGGAATACGTAGCAATGCTTCTGCTAAACACATCAGCGCAATACCTTCTTGCGAAGACAACGAAAACTCTTGTAATAGCCCTTGTACGATGCCTACTTTGCCTGAAGAATTACGGCGTTCTCTCAAACTATGTGCCAAATTAAATGCAATATCATAAATTTTTTGGCTCATTTCTTCTGAGATCTGAGTATGGTCTAATAAATTTTCCACACACTCAGGTTCAGGGCGACGCCATGCCGTATTGATTGCTGTTTCAAGCTGGTTTTTTTCTTTAAATTCAGTAATGTAGTTTGGGTTTAAAGGTGCAGAATCCATAGGCGAAGTGATTTCCATCATGTTCATGTCAACATCCTGTGACGCTAAATTTATCTTGAGTGAATTACTTTATATAATTTATGATTACAGAATATTCATAGTGAAACTCACTATAATTAAGCTAATTTTTAGAGAATAATTCGAATGGACAGTGGATTTTTAAGCCTAGACCGCATAGATATCAAGATTTTAGATATTTTGCAAAAAGAGGGGCGGATTTCAAATACCAAACTTGCAGAAGAAGTCAATTTATCAGCCACTGCCGCGTTGGCACGTGTACAAAAACTGACGGCAGAAGGCTATATTTTAGGGTATGAAGCCAAGCTCAATCCTGTGTTATTGGGGGCAAATTTTGTGGTTTTTGTGGAAATATTATTGGATAAAACCACACCAAATGCTTTAGATGCATTTTCTGATGCAGTGGTGCAATATCCTGAAATTATGGCATGTCACATGATTAGTGGTGGCTTTGATTTTTTAGTCAAAATTCGTTGTGCCAACATGGATGAATTTCGCCGTATTTCAGGTAGTGTATTGTGGCAATTGCCGGGGGTAAAGGAAACGCGCAGCTATCCTGTCATGGAAGTCATTAAAGACAGCGCACAGTTACATTTAAACTTGAAGCCACGCATTAAAAAATAAAAAATGCAATAAAAATGGGGCTGAATGCCCCAGATTTAGAGAGTCCATTACAACCCGAAAGTATGTGAATGGATTATTTTTGATTTAAATTTTGCATTTCTTGTTTGTAAATATGATCGGCTTGTTCAAAACGCTCGACAACCTGTTTTGAAGGTGCTTTGCCCAATAAACTTACAATCACAATACTTAAAAATGATAGCAAGAATCCGGGCACAATTTCATATAAACCCGTACTTTGCTTTAAGGTCATTTCCCATGCGATGACGGTAACAGCCCCAACAATGACCCCCGTAATTGCGCCATTCAATGTCATTCGTTTCCAAAATAGCGACAAAATAATGAGAGGACCGAACGCTGCACCAAAGCCTGCCCAAGCATATTCTACCAAGCCCAAAACCTTACTGTCTGGTTTAAATGCGAGAATAATTGCCAAGACTGAAATGGCTAAAACCATGAGACGGCCGACCCAAACCAATTCATTTTGTGAGGCATTTTTACGGACAAAGCCTTTGTATAAATCTTCAGTGAGGGTACTTGAACAGACCAAAAGTTGACAACTTAAGGTACTCATTACCGCAGCTAAAATTGCAGCTAAGATCACACCTGCAATCCATGGATTGAATAAAATTTTGGTTAATTCAATAAAAATGGTTTCATGATTTTGAGTCACAGCACTCGCAAGATTGGGATGAGCTTGAAAAAAAGCAATACCAATATAACCCACAGCAATTGCGCCACCTAAACACAAAATCATCCAAGTCATGCCGATACGACGTGCATTGGGGATGGTACGTACTGAATCTGCTGCCATGAAGCGCACCAAAATATGAGGCTGTCCGAAATAGCCTAAGCCCCACGCACAAGAAGAAATAATCGCCACAGCACTTAAACCTGAAAATAAATTTGAAGCATGTGGGCGTGCTGTTTCCAACAAAGACGCAAACTGAGAAACATCACCGATTGCTAAATATGCCATGATGGGGGTGATCAGTAGGGCAAAAATCATTAAACCTGCTTGGAACGTATCTGTCCAACTGATTGCAAGAAAGCCACCGATACACACATAACTGATGGTTGCAATCGCACTGATCCAAAGTGCTGTGCTGTAATTTAAACCAAAAATACTCTCAAATAATCGTGCACCTGCCACCATGCCTGATGCACAATAGATTGCAAAAAAGATTAAAATGACCAGGGCAGAAATTGCACGCAATACTTTCTTTTTATCATCAAATCGACTGGTAAAATAATCGGGAAGGGTGATCGAATTGTTTTGTACTTCGGTATGTACCCGTAAACGTCCTGCCACCAATAGCCAATTGAGCCATGCCCCAATAATCAAGCCAATCGCAACCCAAGCTTTTGATAAACCAATTAAATAAATTGCCCCAGGTAAGCCCATTAACAGCCAACCACTCATGTCTGATGCACCTGCTGAAAGTGCGGTGACCACACTGCCTAAACTACGACCTCCTAAAATATAATCAGAAAAATCTGAGGTTGATTTGTAAGCATACAGTCCAATGGCGACCATTGCGATGATGTATAACATAAATGTTATTACGGTTGGATTAAGAAAACTCATAGCTTCATCCTTTGTCCTTTGGATTGTGTCCGTCCAAGAATTATTTTTATCGTGCTTCGTTGAGATGCAGATTCAAACATGGATGCAAAAAAATTAGCTGTAAGTTTTCTAACGCATTTCATCAATAGTTGTGTTGCAAATTGTAATTTTGTTTACAAAGTAGGGGGTGTCATCAGGCTTTAGTCTATACACATGAAAAAGCATCTATTGCAAATCAATAGATGCTGTAAAAAAGAAGAGATAAAGTAAATTGGAAATGATTAACTTAAGATGTTGAATGCACCTAAAGATGAATGTGTCTTAGTTTCTTGCATGAATACTTTCTAAAGTATCTACCAATGTGCGTGTGGTCTGATCAATTTCAAAATTAAGCAGATCACCAACTTTTAAGTCTGAAAAATTGGTTAAGCGGATGGTTTCAGGAATAAGATCGACTGAAATTTGATTTTGTGTTTTATTGACATTGTTCACGGTCAAGCTGCAACCATGTAAGCCAATAAACCCTTTTAAAAAGAAATATTTGATTTTTTCATTTGGAATTTCAATATCTAAATGCAGTGTTTTACCATTTTCAACGATATTTTTAATCTGCGCCATTCCTTCGATATGTCCATAAATATTATGTCCACCATTTTCCATACCGACTTTAAAAGAACGCTCGACATTGACCAAACTATTTTCTTTTAAATGACCTAGTGTGGTAAGGGATAAGGTTAAATCCGAAATATCAAAACTGACTAAAGTTTTTTCTTCATTCATCCCCGTAACGGTCAAGCATGTTCCATCAATCGCAACACTGGCACCGATAAACACATCATCTAAAAAGTTTTGACGGTTTTCCACAAAGATGGTGGTATAGCCTTGATGTTTTTCGATGCGATGAATTTTTTCAGTGCCTAGTACGATACCTGTATACATGTCCAATCTCGTCATGATATTAAAAACTTGACTATTAATAACATAAATTTGCACTGTTGCAGTGTGATTGACATGATAAATGCTTGAAAAGATTCCTCCTTGATTGTAAGGGAGGAATTTTCAGCTCTATCATGATTTCAGTTTTATGTTGCAAAGAACACTAGACGATGAATTAACTTTCGAGTAATACAGAACCATATTTTTCACGAAGGTCTTTTTTCAACATTTTACCTGTACCTGTTAAAGGAATAGCATCTACAAAGACTACTTTGTCTGGAATCTGCCATTTTGCAATTTTATCTGCATAATAATTTAAGAGATCATCTTCAGTGACGTTAGTGCCTTGCTGTTTGATCGCAATCACTACAGGACGTTCATCCCATTTTGGATGTGTCGCGGCGATGACGGCAGCCATCGCAATTTCAGGATGGCTCATGGCTATATTTTCTAGTTCAACAGAAGAAATCCATTCACCGCCTGATTTAATTAAATCTTTGGCACGATCACTTAGAAGTAGATAACCATCTTCATTGATCGATGCAATGTCACCTGTATCAAACCAGCCATCAGCAGTTAACGCATTTTCAGATTTACCATAATACGATTCGATAATCCAATGCCCTTTAACTTGTAGGTTACCTGTAGTGTGACCATCACGCGCAACTTCTTGTGTTCCTTTTTCTTCATCCGTAATGCGTAAGTCGACACCAAAAGGTGGGCGACCTTGCGAAAGGCGAACAGTGAGTTGATCTTCAGCAGACAATTTTTTATGTTTGGCTTTGAGTTGATTACTTGTACCCAATGGACTCATTTCAGTCATTCCCCAAGCATGAATGGTTTCACAGTCATATAAGTCACGGAATGCTTTCATCATCGCAGGTGGACAAGCGGAACCACCGACAACATTGTGTTTTAAACTCGCAAGTTTACTGCCACTTTGTTTGGCTGCTGCCAATAAGCCTTGCCAAATTGTCGGCACGCCAAGTGCAACGGTCACATTATAGTCATCAATCATTTGGACTAAACTGGCACCATCTAACCCAGGACCTGGCAATACAAAAGTACAACCGACCATTGCTGCAGCATAAGGTGTACCCCAAGCATTTACATGGAACATTGGGACGACAGGCAACATGACATTATTGGCAGAAAGATTTAATGAGTCAGGTAAACAAATGGCATAAGTATGCAAAATTGTGGAACGATGACTATATAAAGCACCTTTCGGATTTCCTGTTGTTCCTGAGGTGTAGCAGAGTGAACTCGCGGTATTTTCATCAAACATAGGCCATTCAAACTCTGCTGAATGTTCTGCGATCAGTGCATCATAAAACTTCACATCAGGGAGTACCGTTGCGACATCTTGGTCAAAAGCACTTAAACAAATAAAATGTTCCACACTTGGAGTATGTGCTTTTACGGCATTGATTAATGGGAGGAATGTTTTATCAAAGAGTACGACTTTGTCTTGTGCGTCATTAATAATAAAAATCAATTGTTCTGGAAATAAACGAGGGTTAATCGTATGACAAACCATACCACTGCCTGAAATTGCATACCAAGATTCTAAATGACGGTGATTGTTCCATGCGATGGTGGCAATACGATCGGCATGTTTGGCACCTAAACTGGTTAAGGCATTGGCAAAACGTTTTGAATTCTCAGCAACATGTGTCCAGTCTGTTGTGGTTATAGTGCCATCGGTATTTTTAGAAATAATTGCGGTATCGCCATGATAACGAGCAGCATGTTCGATTAAATTACTAATCAAAAGCGGCTGAAACATCATATTTCCTTGCATACAATCATCCTTTTAATTTTGTTGTGATTGATCTATTTCATTTGTGCTTATTTAATCCGTTCTATTTAAAAAATTATCAAATAGAAAAAACATATTTTTATCCTAACTAAAAAAAAACTGAATGCAATCAAAATATTCACAAAATTTTGTAACGAGGAAAAAATAAATTGATGTTGAAAAACAAATATTTATTAAATTATCATGATTTGAAAATAGCATTGCAATTTAGACGAAAATTTTGCGTAAATCTATGGAAAAATAACTTGAATTGGTACACAGATATGTTAAAACTATGAGACAGCCTTATTCAAAAATAAATGTTTTAGGATAAAACATGAATAAGGTCAATCAACATAGGAGATGATGAATGCTAGAAACTTTAAAGAAAATTTTGTGTTTACACCAATTTGAATATGAAATTGATGCCACTGCCACGGTGAAGAAAGAATGTCGTAAATGTGGGGTTTGTCACTGATTTTATATCCAAAATTTACTCGGGATATCATCGTATTATTGCTTTAAAATGAAGTCCTTTAAATGTATTTTAAATGCATAGTATGATGATATTAAATGCGCTTCAAAATAAGAAAAAATAAAGTAAGCCTTCGTCTCTTTCAAATTATATTTCAGTTAAAATAAAAGCTTCTCATCATTTGAATTTTATGGGTATGTTGAAAGATTTTACTGCTGAAACTTATATTATTGATCAAAATCTTGTAGATACTTTGACGTGGCTTTGCCATCATCAAGGGTGTTTTGATTCCTTTGAATATGATGCATTTACCAAAGTATTGAGCGTACATCATGCCAATGGCACGGATATTTTACGTGAAGGCATGTTTTTAAATGCAAAATATGGGCTTTTGATCACTTCGCTGTAAAATTTTGAACTATAAACTTAAATCATCGCTTAAAAAAAATTAAAAAGCGATCTTGTAAAGATCGCTTTTAGACAGATTATCTGATTTAAACGGCCATCGCGTCAACCGAAAGTTCGGCAGCTGTTGGTTTAGCTTTTTCCGCAATTAATCCTAACTTATTGAATAATTGTTTGTCCTTGCCTTCACCTGCATTGGGTGTAGTCAGTAACTTTTCACCACTAAACAATGAGTTTGCACCTGCCATAAATGCCAACGCTTGATCAGAATCACTCAATGCTTCGCGTCCTGCTGAAAGGCGAATATAGCTATGTGGCATGATGATACGTGCAACCGCAATGGTGCGAATCCATTCCGTGACATCGAGTTTTTCAACTTCTGCTAAAGGCGTACCATCAATCGGAACCAGCATATTGATTGGGACAGATTCAGGATGAGTGGGTAAGGTTGCAAGTTCTTGCAATAAACCAATACGGTCATTACGATTTTCACCTAAACCAACAATTCCACCGCTACACACTTTCATACCTGCATTACGTACATGATCTAAAGTATTTAAACGATCATCGAAAGTACGCGTGGTGATGATATGAGAATAGTATTCACGTGATGTATCAAGGTTATGGTTGTAATAATCTAACCCAGCTTCATGCAAACGTTCTGCTTGAGACTGATTTAACATTCCCAAAGTCATACACGTTTCTAGTCCAAGTGCTTTGACTTCACGTACCATTTCAAGAACATAAGGCATATCACGCTCATGTGGATTACGCCAAGCAGCCCCCATACAAAAACGAGATGAACCCGATGCTAATGCTTCTTTAGCTTCACTGATCACTTTGTCGACAGCAATGCGCTTTTCAGCTTCTAGTTTTGAATCATAATGCGCTGATTGCGAGCAATATTTACAGTCTTCAGGACATTTTCCTGTTTTAATTGAAAGTAGAGTGCTGACTTGGATAGTATTCGCTTCAAAATGATTGCGATGAATCTGCTGTGCTTTAAACACTAAATCTAAAAATGGTTGTTCATATAAGGTTTGGATTTCTTCACGTGTCCAATCATTTCGTACTAAAGGCATAAGTCAAATCCCTGATAAAATATTACTATCTCGATGTATCATACACAAAACATGCCAAAGCCAATGGGCAAAAACATCCAAATGGTTATTGGTATCTTGACTTAAGATTAGCATATAAATTAAAAATAAAAATAGTGATTTACTTACAAACTTTGCGGTTTTTCTTGTCAGATCGTGACATAAAATATTTTTGTATTTAGGTAAACTTCAGAGTATTCGCTTTTAAAAAATGAAAATAACCCTGATTTTGCAGAGAACGTGCTTTGCTATTGAAGTTGTAAAAAATGAGTAATTTGGCGCAAAAAAATTAAAAATTATTTTGATTTACGCTGCTGCTCTGCAATTGCCCAGTCAATATGGACTTGCACAATCTCATCATGATGTGAGCGATGATGTTGCAAAGCCCGTAAAATTTTAGTTGAAAAGGGTGCATTTCCTAAACCAATTGCAATATTTCGCATAAAGCTTTGGTAACCTGTACGGCGAATGGGGCTGCCTTCCGTGCAGTTTAAGAAAGTCGCTTCATCCCAGTGCCAGAGATCTAAAAGTGAAGCATTGTCTAAACCATGTCTTGGATAAAAATCTTCAATAGGGGTTTTCTTGGCAAAACTATTCCAAGGGCAAATGAGCTGACAATCATCACAACCAAACACACGATTACCAATACCACGTCTTAATTCCTCTGGAATAATACCTTTATATTCAATCGTTAAATAAGCAATACATTTGCGCGCATCTAACATATAGGGTTCAACAATCGCCTGAGTGGGACAAATATCAATACACGCTGTACATGAGCCACAGTGCTTTGTTGTTGGCTGATCAAAAGGTAGTTCTAGGGAAGTAAATAACTCACCGAGAACAAAAAATGAACCTGATTTTTTATGAATGAGTAGAGTGTGTTTACCTGTCCATCCCATACCTGCATTTTCAGCCAAAGATTTTTCAAATACAGGTGCGGAATCTGCAAAAGGGCGAGATTCAAAATCGCCAACTTTTTCTTTAATTTTATTGGCTAAAGTTTTGAGACGCCCACGCATGACCTTATGATAATCTCGTCCACGAGCATAACGCGCAATGATTGCTGAATTGGGTTCGTCGGGCACATAGCGCGGCTTGGGTGTTTCTACTAAATAGTTCATCCGCACACAAATAATGCTTTTGGTGTTTGGCACTAATAAAGTCGGGTCAGCACGTTTTTCTAAATTTTCTTCTAAAAACTTCATATCACCATGATAACCACGTTTTAAATATTCCTTAAAACGTACTAATTCTGCTTGAGCATCTGGTTTGGCAATGACACAATCAGCA
The DNA here is from genome assembly GCF_030329305.1 of Acinetobacter sp. 251-1. Taxonomy (NCBI): domain Bacteria; kingdom Pseudomonadati; phylum Pseudomonadota; class Gammaproteobacteria; order Moraxellales; family Moraxellaceae; genus Acinetobacter; species Acinetobacter sp. 251-1. Next base: position 53,951 of record NZ_JACANS010000007.1, read on the forward strand.
AAGCCAAGTTGCAAGGCTTGCTCCTTGATCCAACTTTTGAGTTGCTCAGGATCAATCTGTTGTAGGGCGCTGTGTGTTGAAGATGAAGAAGCCGACATAGAAAAACATAGAGAAGATAATGCATTCACAAGTTTATCATAGCCATGAGATTCAAGCATGGGAAGCACGTTGGTTTAAACAACAAAATAGTTCTTTTGGGCTGATGCAACAAGTCGCATGGTCGATTGCACAGCGTTTAGAGGTTGTTTTTACTTCTCAAAATACCATTCAACGTATTGCAATTTGGTGTGGTTCAGGCAATAACGCAGGCGATGGTTATTGTTTGGCAAAATATTTACAGGACTTGGGGTATCGGGTCACCGTTTTTGCGGCAGGACGTGGGCAAGCCGCAGATTTAGCAAAAGCATTTCATCTAGCTCAAACACATGATGTAAATATTCAAGCACATTTTAATATTGAAAATACCTTTGATTGTCATATTGATGCACTTTTTGGTATCGGTTTAAATCGTGATTTGGATGTTACATGGCAAGAAATCATTCAAAATTTTAATGCGCAATCAGGCTTAAAAATTGCGATTGATGTGCCCAGTGGTTTAAATGCAAATACAGGTCAACCTTTGCCAACTGCGGTTAAAGCCGATTTTACTTATAGTGTGTTAGGTTTTAAAGTTGGGTTATTTACGGGGCAAGGCAAAGAATTCTCTGGAAAAGTAGAGTTAATTTCTGCGATACCAACAGATGATCAATTAAAGAACATTGCCCAACTCTCTTCTACGCATATTGTGTTACCACAACGTCAAGCTTTTGGTCATAAAGGCAGTTATGGGCATGTGTTGGTGGTGGGTGGACATGCCGAAATGGGTGGGGCTGTAATGATGGCTGCCGAGTCAGCATTTCGTGCAGGGGCAGGCAAGGTGACGATTGTCTGTGATGCCAAGCACCATACAGCAATCTTGGCACGCTCACCCAATATTATGCTCCGTGATATCAATGCATTAACAGATACTGAAATGGACAGACTTATTGAACATGTGGATGCTGTAAGTTTGGGTATGGGTTTAGGGAGAGATGATTGGGCAAAACAACAATTTTTAAAATGGTTTCCTAAAATTCATCAAGCATCACATTTACAGATTGTTTTAGATGCTGATGCTTTATGGTTTTTGGCGGAAGATCCGATCAAGTTAAATGCACATACTTACTTAACACCACATCCTGGTGAAGCTGCAAAATTGTTAAATTGTAGTGTAAATCAGATTGAAGCAGATCGAGTTGCGGCAATTGAGAGACTGCAAGAAAAATATGCAGGGCAATGGGTACTAAAAGGTGCGGGAAGTTTGATTTTAGATGATCAATTGTGGATTTGTACTGCGGGTAATGCAGGAATGGGCACAGGTGGGATGGGGGATGTGCTTGCAGGAATGATTGCAAGTTTAAAAGCACAGTTTAATGAAAATATTCATTTGCATCAGATTGTCACTTTGCATGCACTTGCGGGTGATTATTTAGCGGGAAAAGGGCAAAGAGGTGTACAAGCTCATCACATGCCTGATGCTGTGTATTATGTAGTGAATGATTGTCGTCAATCACCTAGCGAAAAATGAAGTAAATCATCATAATGAAATATTTAAGATGATTCGATAAATTATTTTTTAATATATAAATCAATGGGTTTTAGGTAAATGGAAAAATATTTAATTGTTGGGATTGTATTTGCAGCATGTGTTTTATTGGTGATTTACACACAAATAGATGCATCTAAATCGACAAAAAAGCTGAGTTTGAGAGAGAAAATCCAACATGAGTTTCCACAATATAAAGTGATAGAACGCAATGAAAATATCGTGATTTGCCGAGAAATTGCAGGGTCTCGTATTGATGATGAATTGGTCTTGATTCGTATAGATATTAACCAAGATAAAAACTTAAGAACAGTGGGGAAAATGTTGATTGCAACATATAAAAAATCACCGTCAATACGAGAAATCCGTAAAGATACAGCGGGATATGTTTAATTTATACTTATCTACACAACTGCATCGGATTTTTATGAAAAGCTAACGTCTTCTCCCACTATAACGACTGCGTCCTCGTGCCATACCACCTAAAGCATTCAGTACCGCCAATTTACTCATACTGCCGGATGCATGTGCATGACAAATCGCAGCCGCGAGTGCATCAGCAGCATCAGCTTGTGGGTGGATCGATAAATTGAGTAATTTCATGACCATCATTTGTACTTGTTCTTTGTCTGCTGCGCCATAGCCGACAACAGACTGTTTAATTTGACGCGCTGTATATTCAGCAACTTGCAGATCTAAATTGACCAATGCCGCGATGGCAGCACCTCTTGCTTGTCCAAGCTTTAAAGCAGAATCAGGATTTTGTGCCATAAAGACTTGTTCTACGGCTGCTTCAGTTGGACCATGGAATTTTACAATTCGGTCAATCCCTGCAAAAATGCGTTTTAAGCGCTCAGGCATGTCAGGAGTTTCTGTCCGAATTGTACCAGCATCAATAAACTTTAATTTTTGACCATCTTTTTCAATAATGCCATAACCCGTTAATCGTGAGCCAGGATCAATTCCAATAATGAGAGACATGTGCCTACTTAAAAATGCTTAAACAATTCTAATTATATGATTTTTTATAAATAATTTCTGTATAAGTTTCATATTTAATTGAATGTTTAAAATAGATTGAAATTGATATTTTTTTACTCAGCATAATTTTATTAAATCTATTGCATAAGTTAAATAAAATATTTGTTAAATACAACTAAAATACTCAAGAATATAAAATAAACAAAACACAAACATAAATGTAAATAAATGTAACAAAAGAGAATGAGAATATATGCTATTTATTGTTTTAGCTTTATCTTACTGCTTATTTTTAATCTATATAATTGATTTTATTTTTGTTTTTTAATTTTTATTGAATGTTTGTTTAAATAAAGTAGGATTGATTTTTTAAGCTTAAATTAAGCTTAAGCTGTAAATTTTAATTTGCTATTGTATAATTTATACAAATCTATTTTTTATTTACTATTGTTGTTTATGAACATCGTTAAATTTTTAGCAAGCTTTAATACGGTTAATACATATTTATTTCTTTCAATCTGTGCATTAAGTGCGATTGTTGGATATTTTTATTTAAATCCTTAATTATAAGCATGTGACTTCATATAAAACCTGCATTAGATGCAGGTTTTATCATTTTAAATGGTGGCTAAACAGTCTGAAGTAGTGTGAAAATGTTGAGTGATCCTCAAATTAAAATTTATTAGAACCTACTTTTAAAATTAAATTAGGTTTAAATTTTAATTTTTTGTCAATTTTAGTCTTTAAGACTTTAAAAAATTGAAAACGCCCATATACAATCAATATATGTATAAAAATTTATGCATTTTTTCATTTTGTCGAGAATAGATTAATTTTCATGAAATTAGCTCTGGTTGTATTGGTTGGTTTAGTCTTAGAAATTTTTGTGTGGATTGGCGTAGGCGATCTCGTTGGAAGCATGTGGTATGTATTCTTCTGGTTTATTGCTGCCTTTTTTATTGGTTTAAATCTGGTACGTGCCAACGCAACAGGACTTATGCCACAGATGCAACAAATGCAAATGGGGCAAATGAGTGCTGACCCACAGTTGACCAATAATTTACCTAAAATTTTAGCAGGTATTTTGTTGATTATTCCGGGATTAATCACAGATATTTTGGCAATTCTGATTTTGATTCCACCTGTGCAACAAGCTTTTAAAAATGCCATGATGAAAACCATGATGAAGCGCCAACAAGCGATGATGGAAAAAATGATGGGTGGCATGATGGGAGATATGGGTGGTAATGCTGGACAAAACCCATTTGCAGATTTAATGCGTCAAATGCAAAATCAACAAGGGAATCCGTTTCAGGATTCATCGGTGATTGATGGTGAAGCTCGTGAAGTTGAGCCAGAACGTAAGCAAATTGAATTAAAAAATGTTAATAAAAAATAAAAGCTGAGCACTTGAAAATGAGCTAGACATGTGGGTCTAGCTTTTTTTATGACAGATTTCTATAAATGAACTAAATCTTGTTAGTGCAGCGTATAATAATGAGGTCTTTTTCGTATTTGTTCCTATATTTTGCATGTCTTTATTATTGACCATTTGTTCATTACATTTTTTTGCACAACTTAGTCCAGGCCCTGATGTTTTGCTTGTAGCAAAAAGTTCAGCGTCTACAACACGAAAAAATACACTCAAAATTGTTTTAGGAATTTCAGTTGGAATCATTGTTTGGGTGGTTTTGACTCTAATGGGTTTTACGGTGCTCATTCAACAATGGCCATGGATCCAACAAGTTCTGATGATCATTGGGGGATTTTTCTTGGCGAAGATGGGGTACGCCATGTTGAGAGGCGGAGTTTCAACTTTAAAACAAGAAGTATCTTTACATGGTGTGATTGAACAGCAACCTAAAAATTATTTTATGATGGGCTTATTGACCAATTTATCTAACCCTAAGACCTTGATTTATTTTAGTAGTGTGTTTTCTTTGGCATTAAGTTCTTCAGCAAATAGTCATTTAAAAACACAGTTGGCAATTATTATTCCGATTCAGACATTTTTTGTGTTTACACTTTTTATGTTGATTATGTCGATGCCGAAAGTCAAACATCTATATCAAAAATCTGGGAGTTATATTGATATTGCATCAGGTGCATTATTTGTTATTTTTGCGCTATGGTTGTGGTTGGATGCACTTCATCTGATATAACTTCTATTTTAGAGGTATTATTTTCACAGGTATTGTGCTGTTGAATTTTTTGTGTGATTTGATACTTATTTGCAAGCAAGGTGGTTTCAGTATTCTCTGAACCTTGGTAAGTGCGACTACGATTGGCGCGTTCACGTAAACCGCCTTTTTTAATCAATCTAATCATGTTTACTCCCCATAAAATTTTGCATAGTCTAATTAAAATTTTATGGGGAGTAAAAGAAAAGTTGTTGCTAATAAAGAGTTAGATGATTGAAGTAACATTTTTATATTTAATAAAATAATAAAAAACTTGACTTATAATGAAAAAAGTATACAAAAAATCATTTGTAAAATTATCTTAAATCTGTTTATTTAATATAAGTGACATCTTCAAATACTAATATGGTCACGCTGAGAAAAACAATAAATGTTTTAGTAGCAGGAGGAATATATGCTATATCAATATCAATGCGCTTGTTGTAATAAGGTTGTTACAGCAAACGACAAAGAATGCCAAGACTGCGGCTCTCATCATATTCGCAGTCCATATGGATTTTGGATTTTTTGTATATTTACATGCTTATTTGCTGCGATTGCATTTAAAGCAGGGCAGATCTATTTAAAGAATCATCAAGCAGATACGCCTGAACAAGTCACGTTATTGAATGTGCTCAATCAAAATTCGAATAAAAATAAATCATAAAACTCGCTTAAATTATCAGGTACTTTTGAATTGAAATTTTAAAGTACCTGTCATTTTTATACATCTCAGTCATATTTAAGAGAATGTAAAGGCTAAATTTATTATGCTTGGTGATTTAAAAAATTTGCATGATTGATTTGAGATAAAGGTAGGTTGATTGCAAAGCATTTGCTGCGAATATTTTGGATTCCAAAGCTTTGTAAACGTGCAGTATGCATCGTTAAATAATTTTGTGCATTTTCTTCATGATCAAATAAATAAATGCCACCTGCTTCCTGAGTTTGACTATTTTCAGTCCATATTTTCCATAATAGACCTTTTTCTAGGTTAATACTTTCTGCAAGTGCTTTAAATGCAATAGACATTTCATCTGCAAATGGTCCAATGGTAGGAAAGTCAACTTGTAATAATACAGGCATATTGTGTATTCCAAGGTTTGAAAGTCGAAAGTAATATTCTATGATTTTATATAATGTTTGAATAGTTGTGTGGGCAAATAAAAAGCCCGCATGATGCGAGCTTTTTGATATTTCATTGGAAAATTAAAGGTTTGCTGATGCTTTTAATGCTTCAACTTTATCTGTTTTTTCCCATGTAAATGCAGTATCAGAGCCTTCACGACCAAAGTGACCATAAGCCGCAGTTTGTTTATACATAGGCTGAAGAAGATCAAGCATACGTGTAATACCGTATGGACGTAAGTCAAAGTGTTCACGAACCAATTGAATGATTAATTCATCCGATACTTTGCCGGTATTGAATGTATTGATTGAGATCGAAGTCGGTTCAGCAACACCAATCGCATAAGACACTTGAATTTCACACTTGTCTGCAAGACCAGCTGCAACAATATTTTTTGCCACATAACGACCTGCATACGCTGCAGAGCGGTCAACTTTAGAAGGGTCTTTACCAGAGAATGCACCACCACCGTGACGTGCCATACCACCGTAAGTATCTACAATGATTTTACGACCCGTTAAACCACAGTCACCGACAGGGCCACCGATCACAAATAAGCCTGTTGGATTGATATGGAATTTTGTACCTGCATGGAACATTTCAGCAGGAATAATCTTTTTCACGATTTCTTCAATCACAGCTTCTTTTAAATTTGCTTGTGAAATTTCAGGATCATGTTGAGTTGAAAGTACAACCGCATCTAAACGAACAGGTTTACCATTTTCATAAGCAAATGTAACTTGGCTTTTCGCATCTGGACGTAACCATGGCAAGCTGCCATTGCGACGTAATTCTGCTTGTTTTTCCATTAAACGATGTGCGTATGAAATTGGAGCAGGCATGAGAACATCGGTTTCACGGCTTGCATAACCAAACATTAAACCTTGATCGCCTGCACCTTGATCTTCAGGTTTTTGGCGGTCGACACCTTGTGCAATCTCTGGTGATTGTTTACCAATCATATTGATCACAGCACAAGTTGAACCATCAAAACCTAAGTCAGTATGATGGTAACCGATGCCATTTACAGTGTGGCGTACGATAGATTCAAAGTCTACATTTGCAGTGGTGGTAATTTCACCTGCAAGAACGACAGCACCTGTTTTTACTAAAGTTTCACAGGCAACTCGTGCATACGGATCTTCTTTTAAAATGGCATCCAAAATAGCATCACTAATTTGGTCCGCCATTTTGTCTGGATGGCCTTCGCTTACTGATTCAGAAGTAAAAACACTGTATTCGCGCATGAAAATCCTACGGCTATTCTTTTCTCGATGCGTTATGTTACATCTTGTTGTCTATAATCACTAGGCTATTATGATGAAAAAAACGAATTAACTATAGAAATTGATTTGATTTAGTCAAAAAAGCGTAGCTTTACAATAAAAATAAGTTTCCACGATTTAATTTTCCAACAAGGATGCTTGAGGGCTGACATAACAAATAGGTACCACCTCTTCTCTACGTACAGCATCTACGGCTAAAGGGTTATCGGGCTGATTGTCCCATAAGTAAAGTTGGTGTTGTTCGGGGAACATATGTGAGTAGTAAAGTTTAACTTGTGGGAAAAATTGGCGATAACGATCAAAATAATCCATCCCTGACTGATGTGTCCAACGGGCTTGACCGCTATAGTCATCTACTGTTTTTTGCGCAAAAATGGGCATAGGAATGATTGCGATATCCTCTGGTTTTAATACACGGCGCATCTCCGAAATGGCTTTTAGATCATCATGAGGATAGAGCAAGATATGTGATGCAAATAGGATGTCGAAACTTGCATCAGGAAAAGGTATATCCATCACGTCAAATTGAATATCAACATTATTTCGAAATTTATCGGCAGAGGTATAGTATTTAAATTTACGTTGAAAATATTGTTGGATCGCATGTTCTGGTGCAATGTGCAGTACTTTAGCGTCTAAATTTTGATATTGATCAAATAGCTGTTGTACCACCAAAAATTGTAATCGAGCACGTTCATTTTCTCCACATTTTGGGCATTTTGCATGTAGTCGGCTCTTTTTATCTTTAAAAGGTCCACTATATAAACAAATTGGGCAGGTAAATTTTTGTTTATGTGGATATAAGAGTTTGAAAAATGGCGCTCTTAGACTTTTAATAGATTGTTTTAGGTTCATGTGTATTTAAATTTTTCTTTACTTGAATGAAAGAAGTATAAGGATATTTATTTTTTAGATAAACAGTGTATAAAAATATATTGTGTATGTTTTTCATGAATATAGAGCCAAAAACACAAGAAACAGGGCATGAAGATCATTAGTTTTGTTTGAATTGCTGGTTTTGCCTATGGCTATAACGTGTTTTATAAATAAGGGAATATTTATCCCCATCATTAAAGTTCTGCAGAATCGTTATTGCAAGTCGTAGGTACAGATGAAAATCGTGAGACTTATTTTTGTTCAAAGTTTATTAAATTTTTGATCAAATTGAGTTGAAATAAAAAGAAAACCAAGTGAAAGAGTTTGGAAAAAGCAAAGTTCCTGTCATACTAGGGGACGAAAATGGATACTTTAAAATTTGAGGTAATAAACGTGATTTCAGTGGGTATTGTCGGTGGTACAGGTTATACAGGCGTTGAACTATTGCGTCTTTTACTGCGACATCCAAATGCGCAGGTGAATGTACTTACATCACGTACTGAAGCAGGTAAACGTGTCGATGATATGTTCCCAAGTCTGCGTGGGCATACCGATTTAGAATATTCAGATTTAGATATTCATGTTTTAAAACAATGTGATGTGGTGTTTTTTGCAACGCCACATGGTGTGGCAATGAAACATGCGGAAGAATTGGTTGCTGCCAACACCAAAGTGATTGACTTAGCTGCTGATTTTCGTTTGCAAAATTTGGAACAGTTTGAAAAATGGTATGCTTTAGAACATGCGTGCCCAGATATCTTAAAAGATTCAGTTTATGGTTTATCTGAGTTAAATCGTGACAAAATTAAACAAGCAAAAGTAGTGGGTAATCCAGGTTGTTATCCTACCACTGTACAATTAGGTTTAGCGCCATTATTCAAACAACATAAAGACACCTTAGTGAAACCTGAAAGTATTATTATTGATGCAAAATCAGGGGTTTCTGGAGCAGGTCGTAAAGCAAGCTTGGGTATGATTTATTCTGAAAATGCGGATAACTTCAAAGCTTATGGCGTTGCAGGTCATCGTCATCATCCTGAAATTGTAGAAGCGTTAGAAAATATTTCAGGTCAAAAAGGCGTATTTGATCATATCGTATTTGTGCCGCATTTGGTGCCAATGATTCGTGGTATGTTAAGTACGATTTATGTGGATTTAACTGATGCAGGCGATGCGATGGATGTACAAAGTCTGTATGAAGAATTTTATGCCAATGAGCAATTTGTTGATGTCATGCCTGCAAATAGTTCCCCTGAAACACGTTCAGTGCGTGGTGCTAACCAATTACGCATTGCATTGTATAAACCACAGCCGAAAAAATTGGTGATCTTGTCAGTACAAGATAATTTGGTCAAAGGTGCGGCAGGCCAGGCAGTACAGAATATGAACTTAATGTTCGGTTTTAATGAAGATGCAGGATTACAAAACATCGGATTATTACCATAAAAAACGCTTTTCAACTTCACACACATTTAACTTTGCGGTTAAATGTGTGTTTTGATGCTATCACTGATCAGAGATGACGATGCCAAATACACAAACAAATACCGCGTCACAGCCCGCTCCAAAGTCTAAAAAGAGTTTTATGAATGGCAATCTGCCACTTCTGGCGGGTGGTGTCGTCTTATGTGCAGGAAGTATGCTTTTAGGTTATACGGTTGGACATCGTCAAGGTTTAACAGTTGTTGGTTATGATGCGGATGCAGAGCAGTTGGTTGAGGTGGTGGAGAAACAAAAAGCCACATTGACGAACTTAAATAAAAGCCTGAATGCGGCTGTGCAAGAACGTGATGTTGCTGTAACCAATACCAAAGACCTTTTTGATGCGCTCAATCAAGCCAAATCAGACAAGGCTCAAGTGGATGGTAAAAATAAGGTTTACCGAGATGTGTTAAAACAACGAGGCGGCTTAAGTTTGACTGTGCAAAACCTCGCAGTTAAGGCTTTACCTGAAAATGCTTATGAGTATCAGATTGACTTGGTACAAGTGAGTCCAAGTAATCGCCGTGCAACAGGTTCTGCTGAGTTGCGTTTGATTAGCGGCACAGAAGTTTTAACCATTCCAATGGAAGATGGTAGCTACAATTTTGAAGACTTTGAACGCCTCACTGGACGTTGGACCATGCCGAAAGGTTTTACCCCACAATTTATTGAAATTCGACTCAATGGAGCAACACCAGTGGTTAAGCGCTTTGCTTGGTCTCGTGGTAAAGCTGTGGAAAGTACAGAGGCTTTTGCTTCTGAAGTTCCACAAGCTGAAGCAAATGCTCAATAACTTATGAAATTAAAATATATGCGAACTCTTAAACGTAAAACTAATTTAAATGAAGTGAAATTATCCTTTAAAGAAACAGGATATATCGATTGGCATTTTAATCCACGCTTAAGTGATTCGCAGCAAAATGAAGACGCTGACGGGGATGTAGCTGTTGCAACAGCACCCCCTGAGTTAAAACGTCCACCGATGTACGCTGTTGTTTTAATGAACGATGATTACACACCCATGGACTTTGTAATCGAAATTTTACAACAATACTTTGCTTTGAATCTTGACCAAGCTACTCAAGTAATGTTAACAGTACATTATGAAGGAAAAGGTGAAGCTGGCGTATATCCACGAGACATTGCGGAAACGAAAGCCAACCAAGTAAATAATTATGCTCGGTCTCAAGGTCATCCGTTACTTTGTCAGATTGAGCCAAAAGAATAAGGGGGTTACATGCTCAGTCGTCAATTGGAAGTTTCTTTACGTTTGGCTGTTAGCATGGCTCGTCAAAAGAGACATGAGTTTCTTACGGTTGAACATTTGCTACTGGCTTTACTCGATAATGATTCTGCGGTAAATGCATTAAAGGCGTGCGGCGCAGAAATTGTGAGTCTACGTAAAGAATTAGAAGAATATGTAGAGCAACATACGCCAAAATTGGGTGAAAATAGTGATCAAGCACCGCATCCTACAGAAAGCTTTGACCGTATTTTGCAACGTGCAATATTCCATGTGCAATCGAGTGGCGGCGATCGTACGGTAGAGGGTGCAGATGTCCTCGTTGCAATGTATTCTGAACGTGATTCATTTGCAGTATATTTATTGAAGCGCCATCAAATTAATCGTTTAACCTTGACACAATATTTGTCACATGGTGGGCGTAAAGAAGAAATTCAAGTTGAAGAAGAGTCTGATGATCTAGATGGAGAATCAGCATCGACTGCAAACGCAGGACCTTTAGAACTTTATACGCTCAATCTAAATGCTGAAGCGCAAAAAGGTAAAACAGATCCTCTCATTGGTCGTGAAAAAGAAATTGAGCGTACTGCGCAAATTCTATGCCGTCGCCGTAAAAACAACCCATTGTTAGTGGGTGATCCAGGTGTGGGTAAAACTTCTATTGCAGAAGGTTTGGCTTGGCTCATTGTGAATGGTAAAGCACCAAAACCTCTTGCGAATGCAGAAGTGTTTAGTTTGGACATTGGTGCTTTAGTTGCAGGAACTAAATACCGTGGTGATTTTGAAAAGCGTTTAAAACAACTGTTAAATGCATTGAAGAAAAAGCCCGAAGCTATTTTATTTATTGATGAAATTCATATGATCATCGGTGCAGGCTCAAGTATGGGCAGCACGATGGATGCATCAAACCTCATCAAACCAGCTTTGGCGAATGGTACTTTACGTTGTATCGGTTCAACGACTTTCCAAGAATACCGTCAAGTCTTTGAAAAAGATCATGCTTTATCACGCCGTTTCCAAAAAATTGATGTAAATGAGCCGTCTATTTCAGAAACCATTGATATTTTACGTGGTTTAAAAACCAAGTTTGAAGAATTCCATCATGTGAAATATGATGATCAAGCTTTAATTTCGGCTGTAGAACTTTCTGCAAAATTTATTAACGATCGTTTCTTGCCTGATAAAGCCATTGATGTGATTGATGAAGCGGGTGCACAACGCCGTTTAAAAGCTGAGCAAGATGATACCCAGATCACTGTTGAAAATATCGAGGATATTGTCTCTAAGATTGCACGTATTCCACCAAAAACGGTGTCTAAAGATGATAAATCAGTACTTGAACATCTTGAGCGTGATCTTAAACGGGTGGTATTTGGTCAAGATGAAGCGATTACTGCATTAGCATCTGCAATTAAATTATCGCGAGCAGGTCTAAAATCACCAGATAAACCCGTGGGTAGTTTTGTATTCGCAGGTCCAACAGGTGTGGGTAAAACTGAGGTTACAAAACAATTAGCGAAATTGTTAGGTGTTGAATTTGTCCGCTTTGATATGTCTGAATATATGGAGCGTCATGCGGTTTCACGTTTGATTGGTGCACCTCCGGGTTATGTGGGCTATGATCAAGGTGGTTTGCTCACCGATGCGATTCATAAAAATCCGCATTGCGTATTGTTATTGGATGAGATCGAAAAAGCACATCCTGATGTCTTTAACTTGTTACTGCAAGTGATGGATCATGGTGCTTTAACAGACAATAATGGACGTAAATCTGATTTCCGTAATGTGATTATTGTATTGACGACCAATATCGGTGCAGAAAGTATTTCTCGTACAAGTATTGGTTTCACTGAGCAAGACAACAGTAATGATAATCAAGATGCAATGAAGCGAGCATTCTCACCTGAATTCCGTAACCGTTTAGATGGTGTGATTCAATTTAAAGCATTGCCAACCACGGTGATTGATTCTGTTGTGGATAAATTCTTAACGGAGCTTCAAGCACAATTGGATGAGAAGAAAGTAGTGCTTGAGGTGGATCAATCTGCACGGGATTGGATGGCTGAAAATGGTTATGATCGTCAAATGGGTGCTCGTCCGATGCAGCGTTTGATTCAAGAGCATTTGAAAAAACCGTTGGCTGAAATGATTTTATTTGGTGAACTTGCTGATCACGGTGGTAATGTTGCCGTTTCTGTGAAAAAAGAAAATGGCAAAGCGGTTGGGCTTACACTTGAAGTGTTTGAAGATCAAACTGCAGAACCTGCCTAATTTTATTTGAAATAAAAACCCGTGTTATAAGCACGGGTTTTTTATTTTAACATTTTTATTTTGGGATCTAATTTATGGATGTACAGCTTTCTAAAATCGCCATGACATTTTTTTTATTTTTCATGACCGCTATTGCTGAAATCTTAGGATGTTATTTCCCATACTTGATTTTAAATCAAGGTAAAAGTCATTGGTTGTGGCTCCCGACTGTACTGAGTTTAGCTGTGTTTGTATGGTTACTCACTTTACATCCTGCTGCATCTGGGCGTATTTATGCAGCTTATGGTGGGATTTATATTTTTACGGCATTGCTGTGGCTAAAATATGTTGACCAAGTGAGTCTGAGCCGTTGGGATGTGATGGGTGGAATTGTAGTTGTGTGCGGCGCGGCTTTAATCATTCTTCAGCCTAATGGCACGCTACGTTAATTTTATTTCAAAGTGATTTCTACTTAATTTTATGGTTGATAAAAGCTGACGTGTTGAATAGTCTGCGTGAGGGTCAAATGTAGCACAATCATTTTGATTGATGAGAACAGCATGCTTCTTATTTATCAGTTTAAAAGATATGAAAGTTTATATTTATTGGTTTAAGTTCTAAGAAATTAAACCAATTGCTTTATAATGCTGTGGTATTGCATATTTTTTGTTCTGTTACGTGAGGAATAGATAAATATGCTGTTGTAGGCTTTACGCTTGCTTGTTTTTTTACGACAATATAGGGGTTTTTGAATCTCTATTCATATTGTTATTTTTTCAAATTTATTGGACTCTGATCTATGACAACCCCACTGAATGAACGTCGTATTGCCAATGCAATTCGTGTACTCGCAATGGATGCTGTGCAAAAAGCAAACTCTGGACATCCAGGTGCACCAATGGGGATGGCAGATATCGCTGATGTGGTATGGCGTGAGTTTTTAAATCACAATCCAACAAATCCACAATGGGCGAACCGTGACCGCTTTGTATTGTCAAATGGTCATGGCTCAATGCTTCAATATGCATTATTACATTTGACTGGTTATGATCTTTCAATTGAAGATTTAAAATCATTCCGTCAATTGCATTCAAAAACACCGGGTCACCCTGAGTTGGGTTATGCGCCGGGTATTGAAACAACCACGGGGCCATTGGGTCAAGGTATTGCCAATGCAGTGGGTTTTGCGCTTGCTGAAAAAACGTTAGCAGCACAATTCAACAAAGAAGATATTAAAGTTGTTGATCACTTCACTTACTGTTTCTTGGGTGATGGTTGTTTAATGGAAGGTATTTCCCATGAAGCATGTTCATTGGCAGGGACTTTGGGTCTAGGTAAACTTGTTGTTTATTATGATGACAACGGTATTTCGATTGATGGTGAAGTGGAAGGTTGGTTCTCTGATGATACAGAGCAACGTTTCTTGGCTTATGGTTGGCAAGTGCTGAAAGTTGATGGTCATGACAGCGATGCAATTCGTGCTGCAACTGTTGAAGCACGTGCAGAAACAAATAAGCCAACATTGATTATTTGTAAAACCATTATTGGTTTAGGTTCGCCAAACAAACAAGGTAAAGAAGATTGCCACGGTGCGCCACTGGGTAATGACGAAATTGCATTAACTCGTGAAGCTTTAGGTTGGAAAGAAGAACCATTTGTAATTCCTGAAGATGTTTATACGTCTTGGGATGCAAAAGCGAAAGGTACTGCTTCTGAAGCGGCTTGGAATGAAACTTTTGCTGCATACGCTGCAAAATATCCAACTGAAGCTGCTGAGCTTAAACGTCGTTTAGAAGGTGATTTACCTGCTGAATTCCTTGCACAAGCAGATGCTTATATTGCTGAAGTCAATGCAAAAGGTGAAACAATTGCAACACGTAAAGCAAGCCAAAATGCAATCCAAGCATTTGCACCATTACTTCCTGAAATTCTAGGTGGTTCTGCTGACTTAGCAGGTTCTAACCTTACACTTTGGAAAGGTGCAAAAGGCGTTGAGTCTGATGCTGCTGGTAATTATGTGCATTATGGTGTACGTGAGTTCGGTATGACTGCAATCGCTAATGGTGTTGCACTTCATGGTGGTTTCATTCCTTACGTTGCAACATTCCTTATGTTTATGGAATATGCGCGTAATGCAGTACGTATGTCTGCATTGATGAAACAACGTGTGATTCATGTTTATACACACGACTCAATTGGTTTAGGTGAAGATGGTCCAACTCACCAACCTGTAGAGCAAATTGCATCTTTACGTGGTACACCAAACTTAAATACTTGGCGTCCATGTGACACAGTTGAAGCTTCTATTTCTTGGAAATCTGCTTTAACGCGCAAAGAAGGTCCGACTGCATTGATCTTCTCTCGTCAAAACTTACCATTCCAAACGCGTACTGCAGATCAAATTGCTGATGTTGCAAAAGGTGGTTATATCCTTGCGAAAGAAAAAGGTGAATTAAAAGCAATCATCATTGCAACAGGTTCTGAAGTTTCATTGGCTATGGAAGCATATGCACAGCTTGAAGGTGTGCGTGTCGTGTCTATGCCATGTGCTGAGGAATTTGTAAAACAAGATGCTGCTTACCGTGAAGCGGTTCTTCCTGCAAATATCCGCGCACGTGTTGCTGTAGAAGCTGCTCATGTGGATTACTGGTGGAAGTTTGTCGGTCTTGATGGTCGTGTGATCGGTATGACGACTTATGGTGAATCAGCACCTGCGAAAGATTTGTATCAACACTTTGGTATTACCACTGAAGCTGTTGTTGCTGCTGTAAAAGAATTAACAGCTTAATTTATAAATTGTTATAGATGGAAACGCCTCCTCGTGAGGCGTTTTTATTTTGGTGATATCTTTTTAAAATTGTGCGTAAAATGATCAAATTCTACTAGCAGTTTTTATTAAAAGGTATATAGTGAGCAACGTCATTTCGTTTTCATGAAATATGGTGAATTAGATACCATAAGTGAGGAAAGTATGAGTCTTTATGAGCAAATTAGCGATGAAATTGTGCTGATGGATGCGGGTGAGCAAAAATGGATTGGTCAAGATTTACCGCTTGAATCAATGGTTGCTGTAGAGTTGTTACTTCAGGATATGGCTGAAGATAAGCAAATCAAAATCCGCCGTAAAAACCATGAAAAGCAAACAGGTTTAAAGCAAATCGATCGAATTTTGGTAGAAAAGTTGTAAGTTGAAATTGATAAATATAAAGCTCCTAAATGGGGCTTTAATTTTGTTAATTGAAAATGTAAGCTTTCAAAATCATTTGAAAAAAAGAGAATAAGATGTCAGATTTAGATATCCATCCTGATTTATTTGCAGCAATTTGTAGAATCACTGCCAATCATATTCCTTCTTATGAAAATGAATGGTGTTTAAAATTGAGAGATGAGCTATTTAGGGAGAGTGAAATTGCCTCTTGTGGATTGGGATTTGACACGGAAATTCTTTATACAACAGTACCCGAACAAAAAATATTTAAATATCGATGTTTTAAAAGTACGGATATATTAATTCAAAATATGGAAGCTGTAGAGAACTTATCTGCATGGGCTTATATGGGCTTAGATTGGTCAGATAATTTTGATACCCAATATTTAAAACAAGCAAGTAAATTGATGCTTACTCAGTTTGAAAAACCAGATTTGTTTCCTCAGAAGAAACAATCTATCGTTAATTTGATTGACTTACTTTTAAAGCATAAATGTGGATATGAACTTAGAGATATCGAGGGGCAATACACAAAGTATTTTCATGATCGAAATGATTTTTATTGTACTGATAATATGCAAAAAGTTGAGTGGTATGATCTCGTCTATATTGTTACATTACCGAATGCTAAATCCCTCATTCCGATAGAAATACAACACGTTTTAGATGAATTTGAATGTGCTGAGTACAGTTATAATCTTATAATTAAGCTGTAGTTTGTTTTTGAGCCTTCTGTGTTTACCGATATTACAACACTTGGATTTATGTTATTTAATTATGACTAATTTGGGTTTCAAAATTATTTAGATAAAAGAGTGAATTAAATGACACCATGATCTCTCATCTTTAGCTATTTTCTTGAAACTATTATAGCCATTTTCCTTATAACTGTTACTAGTATAAATCTATTTATCATCTAATAAAGCTCTTGCGAAAGTACTCATTGCGAGTTTATGCAGTTGACTAGTACAGCGATTAAGTTAATGCGTGAACCGAATCTTTTTCTTCTATTTCCATAGCTTTCACTTAATATCCTAAATCAATCATAACATATTTACAATGTTTGAATTTATTCATTGTTTTTCTTGCTAGCTTAATGTCATGCTGACTGCTATTCGATAGATCTATGCTTATGATTTGTTTGCTCTTCGGATGATAAATTACTTGCGCTTTTAGTATAAATTTCTTCTTTTTACCACTGTAGAATTTACTCTGATTTTTTTCGGGCGTTCTATTGAACATTCTATTGCGTCAATTATAACCCAGTTAAAGTGTTCATCTGCTGTGGTAATACTTCGTTTTGGTAGGGTAAACATCTTGATTTCATCAATGCATCTTCAACTTTTTTAATGGTTCGATTCACATTACTTTCAGCGACATGTTAATTTGCTGCTCATTCCAATTGAGTGTTGTGGTTAGGTAATTAATTGAGGGCTAATAACAATTGATCCTCTATACTTAAAGTATGAGGACGACCTGATTTCTTTTTAACTGATTTTGATTTTTTAGGAACTCTACCATCTCAGCAAAAACCTGACGAGGTACGTCAACCAAAGGTTTGAATTCAGAATCTGAAAAAAGGTTTAATTTCTGATATCTCATGAAATTTATATTGAGATGATTTTTACTTTCGCAAGAGATCAATTGTATTTTTTAAAATAATCTCCATTGCACCCGCAACTGAGTGCAATGAAATATTCATCTTTAAGATGAAACATGCTGATCGTGATTTACCATATGATTTTGCTGAAACATAGCTTGTAGATCTGAGCCAGAAGGGGCCTGATAAATCTTCAAACCAAACTCAGGTAAGATTGCGATTAGATGATCAAAAATATCAGATTGAATCATCTCGTAATCTCCCCAAATTGTAGTATTGGCAAAAGCGTAAATTTCCAATGGTAAACCTTCACTGGTTGGTTGCATTTGTCGAACCATAACCGTTTGAGTTTGAGAAATACCCGAATGCTGTTTTAAATAAGCAGTGACATAAGCACGAAACGTCCCAAGATTGGTTAAGCGACGTTGATTAAATGTAGCATCATTTAAAAATTGTTGATTAAACTCTTTTAACTCACTTTGTTTTTCATCCAAATATGTATCTAATAATAAAAAAGCTTTTAATTTTTTCTGCTCCTGCGCACTGAGAAAATGCACACTATTTTGATCTATAAAAATAGAACGCTTAATACGCCTAGCACCTAACTGCTTCATTCCGCGCCAGTTTTTAAAGGTATCTGTGACCAATTTGTTGGTAGGAATGGTGGTAAAGGTCTTATCAAAATTTTGTACCGTAATGGTATGTAATGACATATCAATGACATCACCATCCGCATTTAACGATGGCATTTCGATCCAATCACCGATCCGTACCATGTCATAAGATGAAATTTGAACGGAAGCAACTAAGGATAAAATGGTATTTTGGAACACTAACATCAGTACAGCTGCCATTGCACCAAAGCCTGCAAGTAAACTAAAGACATCTTTTTTCAGGAATGTACCTAAAATCAGCAAAGCACAGACAATGTAAATAATCAGTTTAATTAACTGCAAATAGCCTTTGATTGGCTTGTTTCTTGACTTCGGATTTTTTTGATAGACTAAATTAAAAATACTGAGACATTCACTGATCGCTAAGGCAATCGTGACAAAAATAAAAGCTTGTCCCAACATTTGTACTATAGAAATCACTTTTGCTGATAAATGTGGAACTGTGACAATACCATTAATGATGACAATTGCAGGAACAATATTCGCAACTCGGCGAATAACACTATGCTGTGACAAAATATCACGATTTGCGAATTTTAATTTTTCAATCAATTTGCGGATGCCACGTACCACAATTTGTTTAGCAATAAAATTTGCCAATAAAGCGAAAAAAATCAAAATACTGAGTGAAGTTAGCATCTCTAACCAAGGATATTGATCTGACCAATCTTGAATATTTTGGATAAAAGCAAACTTTTCCAAAAGTAAAAACCTCTCATATATTTGATTAAGGCAATTCTATTGATTTGTAATGACAATATCCTGATTAATAACGATTTTGCTACATTGTTTGCACAGAAATGATCTATCTGCAAAATGCTGTTTGGTTGTTTTAAGCCAACATAAGCAATCAGTATCGTATTTTTTGTTCAGCTTTAATGGGAAGATTTAAGCTTAGGCATGGATATAGCAGGTAACTTTTTACATATATTTATCTTGATTTTCACTTCAGTTAGTTTTTAAGATAATTTTTAACAATGATATTTTGACTGGTTGAGAAATCACCATTATTTGGGTTGATTGTTCTATTCATGCAACATATCGTTTTACAAGTAACGCTGATTTAAGATTAAAAAAGTTTAAACTGAAAACATTCAGAAGTGAGATTAAAAACATGAACATTAAAGCATTTACATTCGGTTTAGTTGTTGCATCAGTTGCTGTAGCTTCGGTTGCAAAACCTGTGGATTATAAAATTGATCCAACGCATACGGCGACAGTATTTAATTGGAATCACTTTGGTTTTTCTACACCATCAGCAAATTTCAGTGACATTCAGGGAACAATCTCTGTAGATAATGCAAAACCTGCAAATTCTTCAGTGAATGTAACCATTCCATTAGCAAGCTTAAATACCAATGTAAAAGCTTTGGATGAGCATTTAAAAACTGCTGACTTTTTTGATGCTGAAAAATATCCAAACATCACGTTTAAAAGTACAAAAGTACAAGCTCTAGGTAAAAACAAATACAAAATTACAGGTAACTTAACTGTGAAAGATGTGACTAAACCTGTGGTATTAGATGCAGTGCTAAACAAACAAGGCGTGCATCCGATGACTAAAGCACAGGCGATTGGTTTTAATGCAACAACGTCATTTAACCGTTCTGCATTTGGTGTTGGTGGTTATGTGCCAAATGTTGGCGATAAAATCACTGTAAACATCACTACTGAAGCTTCAGTTGCTACAGATAAGTAATATTATCAATAGTTTGTGTTAAAAATTTATTTTTTAGCACAAGCTATTTTGTCGTTTATGTTGCGCTAAAAGATGAGTATTTTACCTATTTTTACTATAAAATAAGAATAATTGTAAGTTTATTACGCCAAGATTACGCCAGAAATGAAGATCCCAAAGCCACGCAAAAGAGGCAATTCATTCCGTATTGAATTAATGTTTAATGGGCAGAGAATCAGTGCCACAAGAGACACTGAAAAAGAATGTGAACAATGGGCTGCTTTGAAATTATTAGAACTTAAGACTGGTAAAGCGCAAGTTGATCAAGGTATTAAACCTAGCTTTCCATTTAAGCAACTTTGTGAAAAATATTATCTCGAGAAAGGCAGTAAATTAAAGTCTGCATATGTGATTCGAAATAAATTAGATAATATCGACAGAATTTTGGGTGATTTGGCCACAAAGTCTATTCATGACGTTACACCCAATGATGTTGTTAAATGGCGTAACAAACGCCTTGAGGAAGTTAAAAGCAGTACGGCATTGCGAGAATTTGCAATGTTCTCATCCATTATTACCTATGCACAAAAAGAATTATTTTTAATTGACCGTAATGTTTGGCAAACCGTTGTTAAGCCAGATAAAGGCAAGGGGCGTAATCAGCGGATCAGTATTGAAGATCAAGAAAGATTAATTCAGTTTTTTAAATGGGATATAACGAAAAAACCAACTAGAGTGATGCATTACACATGCTGGGCTATGTTATTTGCACTTGAAACTGCAATGCGCCAAGGCGAGATTTTAGCAATGAGGCGTGAACATATAAAAGACGGTTTTATATTTCTACCCATGACAAAAAATGGTGAATCTCGAAATGTACCATTATCTAAAGAAGCTAAAAGGCTTTTAGATCTCATTCCTTTGGATCAAGATTATATTGTTCCTGTAAAGCAGAAGTCATTGGGTAGAACTTGGATTAGAGTAAGAGGCGAAGCAGGGCTACCACATATTAATTTTCATGATACACGGCATGAAGCGATTACACGAATGGTGAAAGTTAGAAAGTTACCTGTGGAAGTTTTGGCGAAAATTACTGGGCATAAGACTATTGGGATATTAATCAATACTTATTACAATCCAGACGCGCAGGATCTAGTTGAGATGTTTAATGAAACCGAGAGCTAATTAGCTCTCGGTCTGCCTCTTTGTTTTTTTGTAGTTAGTACATTATGTGCAAGTTGGGGATTGTACAAACATTTTCCTGCTGTGCCTTGATTAATACTGACCAATTTATCTCGAATTGTATTTACACTGAGGTTGTAAATTTTTGCAAGTTGAGCTGCTGAGACCAATTTAACCTCAACTTCTTTCAATTCCTTAACAACAGCACCACCAATATTTTGCCCAATTGTGACTTGGGGTGGGCTGTTAGATTCGACTACAATTAAATATTCTTGCAATGCTCCCATCACGCCACCTTTTCCTTTGCCCACCAAGCAACTGGACCATCATCTGTATCGTTTATGGCTATAAGAAACCATCCATCACCTTTCGGCGGGGTAGGTTGCCATTCCTTAACAGCATCAACATCACCTTCACCCCAATATTTATCTGCCAATTCCTCGGTGCAATCCCACTCCATCGCACTACAACGCACATTAATATTGAAATGGATTAACATCGTTGAATGCTCTGATTCAGTCATACATTCACGATCACCAAGCAAATTACAAAGATATTCATTCAAAATTGGATGAACCCAAAAACCGCACTTGTCACGAATAACTTCTTCGGGTTTTAATTGATTGATTTCCATCACACAACCTCAACTTCTCAAATGTTCTTCAAATTCAGCACCTAAAGCCATAGCAAGAGCATTGCCATTTAACTCACTAGTGACCAGTCCATACTGTTTTTTAAAGCGAAAATTAAATGCTTTACCATCGGCTAAAATTTTTACCTTATATCCTAATTTTTCTAGCCAAAGTCGAAAGGCCAGAAGGTTTTTAGCTTTGACGACTGTTTTCATTATTGAGCATCTCCATTAGGTCCATTCTCTAACTCAAATCGACGTGCACGAATGTAGCCCATGAGTTTTGGCTGAATGTCTGGATGACGACCACTAACATCAATTTCTAGTGCATCTAACGTGGTAAGGTTGGGTGCATTTTGGATCTGCACCATCAATGATGGTGGTTGTTCAATAGGTTGAGCATCAACACTCAACTCGCTTAAGCGTTTATGAATTGCCTGTAATAAAGGTTGGCGTTGTTCAGCTGACCATTTATTTATATATCGAACCAAAGCATTAGCTTCAGCAGGACTTTGTGCTTGACTCGCTCTATTGATTAAATCTGTAAGTTTTGTTTGGTATTCACGTTCAGCCTCTGCATTTGCTTCTTTGGCCAAAGCTTTTCTACGAAGTTCAATATGCCCATCCAGATGATTTTTGTGTGTAAATATCAACTTAGGATTGTTGTGAATCTCAGTCGTAATAGCGTCCAATTCCTCAGCGCTCATTTGAAAAATTTTGTACGTTAGTTCCTGTTTGATTTCAGCGCTTATGTGAGACTTTTCCTCATCACTATTTAGAGAAAAATCGTCAGTTAGTTTGTCTTCTGAAACAGTTACATTTTCTTGGCTTTCAATCTCAATATTAGACTGAGGTGTATACGTTTTGGGATCTAGCTCAAGTAATTTGTCTTCAGTTAGTTTGCACAAGTATTGATGCTGTTCACGCTCCAAATGACCATTGGCGAGAAATATTGGGCGCAATGAAAGCACTGCATCTGTCGTGGTGCAATTGGCAATTTGTTCGCTGAACTTTTCAATTATTGCGTTTGCATCCGTCTCTATTGCATCAACATCTTCAACGGTGAAAGCAGGGTTACTTTTTGGTGCCGGTTCCGCTTCAACCACAGGTTCTTTGGCTTTACGTGTACGCTTTTTAATAGGCTTTTTTTCAACAATCTTAGTGGGTACAAGATCAGAAACTTCTTCCGTAGCATGAAATGCATCCATTATTTTGAATAAGTCTTTACGATCATCATCATTTAATTTTGGATCAGCATTAATTTCATCACTGATTTTTTGTATATCTTCAGGTGACTTTGTTTTATAGATTTTAGATTCAATGCAAGCAAAATAGTCATCTGGTGTACCAATGACAATAGTAGGTGTTGGTTTAGGCTCAGCAACAGCTTCAACTTCGATAGGACCTAATGATCCGCCGTTTAGAGTAATAAATGCACGTGCATGGGCAATAGCATCATCAGAAGTTCTATGTAAAAGCTTTGATGCGATCAAACGTTTTAAATAATTAGCATTGTCAGTAGTACTTAAAATTTCAATAGGACGATTTACATCTAAAAGATTAGGTGCGTAATACATGGTAGAATTGATTAAATCATCTGCACCTTGGATACACTCAGGCACTTCTAGATCTAATTGGCCAATCGTCATAAAACGAGGCGCAAGGCAAAACTCGTAATCAGCACCAAAGAACACAGTAGCAGGGAACTGACTCAACTCGCCAAAGTCGAGCAGTTGACCGACTGCACGACACAACACTGCTTGACCAGATGACATTGCTTCAAAAGCTTGTTTAGCGTTTAAAATATCCATTTGTTATCCCTCAGTGGTGCATTGCTTGTTGTGGTGAGTTTTGATTTTGTTGGGTTTGTTTTGTTGGCCAACCCATTTGATCTGCTCGAGCACGACAGGCATTATTAATATGTGTTTCATATTTTGTGCCTTTGAATGTCTTAGCAGCAGTGAGCAAAACACTCTTATCTTCAGTCTTTTGAATTGCAGCTAAGGCAGAGTTATAGATCTGTTCCTGTGTTCGAGTATCCTTGGGTTTTAGTGGGGTAGTTTGTTGTTGAACAGGCTGTTGCATGTTCTGGTTTTGTTGCTGATTAGATTGTTGTGAGCCTTGATTTTGCGACTGAGTAAGTATTTTGTCTGCTTGATAAGCATGATCATACTCATATAAATATTTACTACCATCGTAATTTCCAAGATATACATCGGCGGCTACACCCACGGCTTTAAATGCTACACCCAATGCATCAGTGACTGCTTTCTTGTAACCTTCATCACTAGCTTTTAATTGACCTTTAGCTATCTCAACAATTTCAGAACCACCAATACCCGAGAATTCTTCACCCCATGCACCTTCAAATTTAGTTTTAACAGCAACTTCTGCAAAACACATAATAGATCCATTGGGTGCAGCTTCAGACCAGGTACGCACAATTCGATATGTCCAACCATGACCTACAGGACCAAATGCTTGAGTCATGGCCATTAATCGCCATTGTGGGTTAATATCAGATTTACCTTTAAGATAACCAAATTCAATTTTTTTCAGGAAGTTGCTAGGGGTTTGTTTAACATCATTCCAAATTTTAAGATTATTTGTTGTCATGACCAGCCCCTTTAGTTATTGTATTTAGCATTGTTATAGGCAATGCGTTGATTCGCTGAGTATCGTGTATCACGTTGGAAGCAAGGCTTACTTAACATGATTGCCAAAGCTTTACGTCTTTCAAAGTCACGCTCACGTGCTAATTCTTCTTGAACCCAAGGCAATTGATTGAGTTTTTCACGTAAAGCAGCATTAAGATTTTCTAATGTAAGCAACCAACGCACATAGCTATGCTTTAGATCTGCAAGGGCAGTGCCACGGTATTTCCCGAAGTGAATCACTTCTTGTTTTTGAGTAGAAGTTGTCATCAGATCGCCTCCACCAAATGATTTTTTTCAATAAAACCCACAAGCACGTTATTAAAGTTGCGGTGGTCGATCTGGTCGGTGAAGTCGCGATATGGATTGCCTTTTTCATCAAAGACTTTGATTTCGCCGAGTTCTTTAATTTCTACAGCTGTGAAGTCATAACCTGGTACGCCGTTGCTGTCTTTATGTGCTTCATAACTAAAAGGGAACGTCACAGTAAGGTCATCAAGTTGAATCACCGCATAGCCTGTGCTCATTGATGTGATTTCAACGGTTTGCACAGCATAAGTGGAAGGGATGTATTCAGATGCTAAAGGCGGTTTGTATTCGGTAGCCTTAGGCTCATGAATGAAAGCAGCTACACCCGTTGTGATTAGAGCACTGAGCGCAAATACTTGGAAAAAGCGCTTTGGCTGTACACTGTGTGTAACAGTGGGGTTGATGGAATTTAGTTTTGCATTCATAATTGATCTCGCAGGTTTCTGTAAAAAGCACACGGTTTTGAAGGTCGGTGTGCTTTTTTATTGTCTGTGAGATAAAATATACCTTGTAGGTAAAATAAAGTAAATACCTTGTAGGTAAAATTTAATGTGCTTTATAGGTGTATTTTAAGTATAATAGACAAAAGAAAACCAACCACTAAGGTGATAAGAATGAGTTTAGGAAATGAAATACACGAATGGCGTAAACAACTAGTAGAAAAACTACTGTTGAATGGCGTGAAGCCTGAGGATTTGGAAGAGCAGGTGAACGCGGCTAAGCTGGTTGTGTTTGGTGGTCGGGTTGTTACTGCTACTATTGAAGTGCCACTTAAGTATGCAGATGAGCTAAAAGCCACTCTTCTTGAATTCTCAAAAAAGAATGGCTGTTTGTTAGATATTAATTAATGCAAAAGGTTGATATCGTGGGTTAGAGCTTTTTCCAGTCATTAAGGCTTTGTTCTGTTGATTGCTCTTCATAACCTTTCTTGATTTGCTCTAAAGATTCCAAGTATACGTGAACCCATAATTCTGCATCAGTAATGTCAAAAGCGCTTTCATGTTTGGAACGCTCATTAATAGTTGCTTTAGTAAGCTCTAACGCTAGGGCTTCTATAATTTCAGGTTTCATATTTTCTCCGATATTTATGGATGTTTTGAGAACAATGTTGGTGCAGAGTCTCAACTTCATAATATCAGGGAAAGTATGGATTTTTAAAAAGAAAACCCACACTGGGTGGGTTATGGAGTTTGTTATGGATAAAACCAAAGCTATTTTAGCTATTGAATCAGCAATATCAAAACTTGAATCAGTGAAACTCAAATCCTTTATTTTAGAGTGGTCTGAAAACTACCAAAAAGTAGGTCGAATAACTCCAGATGAGGAAATTAAGCAATTAAAAGATACATTGGCGTGGCTTAATTCTAGTTCTTAACCATCTCTATTTGGTCTCGGTAATTTGGGTAGATATTTTCGGCAAAATAATACTCCCACCCATATTTGCAGGAATTCATTTCTTGATAAGTTTGCTCTGAAATATCATAAATGGTTAATTTCATGTCATTTTCGAAATTTATCTCAAGACGACTTTTGTGCTCAGAGCTTTTACCAAGATAACCAATATTAACAATTTTAGATTGATATTTTTTGGGAATATTATCCTTGAATTTCACAGTTTCTCTCCACCCGATCAGTAAGCTGCGTCGGGTTCGCAGATTTAATTATTTTGTTTAACGAGGTGTTGAAATGAACTTTGTAACCAATTCAGAAGAGGGACCAGCTCCAGCTCAGCTTCAGCATGATTGCGAGCTCGAAAGAAAACACAATAAATCGGAACTAAGGAAGATTGCTGAACGCTTCCTTCACGAATTTCCCAAAGAAACTCCGTTTGATAAAAATCAGCAAACTGTTTCCCAATAACCTCAAGGGTATGGGATATAAACATCTCATCAAGTTTATAGATATCGATTAATGAGTAATTAACACTTGGTCTAAAGCAAAATTCGATATACCCATGATAGACAGCGTGTTCGTCTTCTCTATCAAAAAGAAAGCCAGTTGTCATGAAGGGAGTGTTTTGTATATTTAATTGGTATACAGCTTTTTTGATCTCTGGAAGATTCTCGAATTCAGTTATTAAGTCAATTTGCGCTGGATTTTCAACTAAATTAAATCCACCATTATTTGAGGCACCACCTTCAAAATCTTTTCTATATGGGAAATTTTGCCAAGAATCGTTAACTCTTTTTACAACCATCTCAGTTTTCACCTTTAGTAATTCGCATGTTTAAAAGTATCGCGTCGGGTTCGCAGTTTTAATTATCCGTTTTCTTAGGAAACATTGGTTTTCCTAACTTTCCTTCTTCACAAAGTTGAACAATCTGCTCATTAGTTAAGACAGGTATGAAATACGTTTCTCCAATATCCTTTGACAAGATTTTTACTTCTTCTGCTGTAAGGACGATCGCCTCATTATTTGCTGCTGCATCATTAATTCGAGTAATAATTTGATTGATTGGTAGTGCTAAATTATCCATAGGTTTCTCTAATGCTTATTTAAAGTTAATGTTTTAATTACATTTCTTTCTACGTTTTGCTCGATATGTGTATCGAATACAATCAATCACTTGTCCAACAAAATTACAATTTTCATCAAGAGGGATGACATTTGGCTTGAATTCAGGGTTTAAAGCTTGCAAATAGCGAGAACCATCTGTTTCAATCACCAACTTCTTAAAAGTAGCATCCTCAAACTTTCTTACAACAATCATGTCACCAGACTGCATATCACCATAATAAACATCAGGATCTACCAGAATATAATCACCCTCAAGAAAATCAGGATTATTACTAATACCTTGAACCTTTAAGTAATAGCAATTCGTGCATTCATCTGGCAAAGGAAGCCACTCTTCAACCTGCGACATATCAACAGTACTTACATTTGTAAATGTACCCGCTTGAACCCATGACAGCACTGGAGCCATGTTTGGCTTAATAAATTTAACGTTAGTGTTTTCCTGTTTGGGTGTTGCAATGCCTGACTGGTCTAAAAAACCCTTTGGCTTATGAAAGGCTTTTTCAATTTTTTCAGCAGTATCGTCACCAATATTTTTTGTTGGGTTTTTACCAATATATTGGCTCACAAGGTTGTAAGACATATCAATTTTTTCAGCAAATTCTGTTCTAGTTAAACCTAATTCTTTTATTAATCTTTTGGTGTTGCTAAGTCTTATTTCATGAATTGTTTGTAACTCAGTCATCACGGAAGTACCTCTAAAAACTAATAATAAATTTACCTTATAGGTAGAAAAAATAAATACCCTCAGAGGTTGAAAAATATTTACCTGTTAGGTATATTTAATTAATATTTACCTTTAAGGTGTATTTATGCTTACCCTTTATGATTTTTGGCGAGGATTAGAAAAAAGTGAGCGTATCCAATTTTGTGAAACCACAAAAATTTCTTATGGGTACATGGAATCTCACTTAATTCATGGTCGAAAAAAACCAAGCATGGAAACTATTCAAAAAATGGTTGATGCAAGTAATGAAAAGCTAACTCACAAAGGAATTTTTGAATTCTTCTTGGGAAGCTCAGCTGCCATCTAAGCAACATTATGAGCAAAGTATTCATGTTCTTTGCTTAAAAATATACGTGAAAGAAAACAAGGATTTCACAATGCAAGAAATTTCACTTAGTCGGGAAGCGCAAACGGCTATTTTTAAAATGATTAACCAAACGCAAGGGATTTCACCAAAAGAAATTGCTCAGGTTACTGGTGACTCACACAACACAATCTGTAATTACGGAAATGTGGGTATGCCTAATCATTTACCGAGTTTAAAGAAACTCGAAGCAATCATGATGTACACACGGAATCCTGAAATTTTGAAAGTGTGGGCACATCAGTTGGGGTATGCCTTAGTTCCAGTAGATTGTGGTTCCAACAAGCATCACGAGTTATCAGTTTTTGAAGCAATGATGCAGCACAACATAAAGTCAGGCAAAGCCAATAAAGCAGTTTACGAGGCTTATGAAGATGGCGTTGTAACACCACAAGAATACGAGACTATTCATCAACTCACACAAACATTAATTGAGTTAGCAACAGCTGTTGATCTGGCAGCACTTAAGCAAATGAAGAAATACACATCATGTGTAGACAATGAAAAAGCCTGATCTTGGGAATCAGGCTTTTGGTAATTCACAAGTAGGAAACCAATGAATATGAAATTAAATATACCAAATCACCCATGCACTAACAAGTGCACTGAGTTTAAAAACGAGCCGTGTAATCACTGTTTAATTCCCTCGAATTCGCTGGAATTAAAATCGACCGAAAGTGATTTCTTGGTTGGTGATGCTGTGGTTTTAGACATAACAGTATTAAGTGCAACACTAAAACCTTTTGAGGGAATTTATAACGTCCTTGAGGTTTACGAAAATACAGTTTGTGTGCTCATTGAATTAGGGACATTAACTTTAAATAAAAAGTTTGTCCGCCAAGCCACCGTCGCCGAACTCCACGCCAACCGCCGTTTAACCGAAGCTGAACATGCTTTAGCGGAGGTGTCATGAACACTGAGCAAATCATTCAATCTTGGCATGAACCTGCGTTACACATGCTTGGTTCATTGCTCTCAGTGCGTAAAGCTAATTTACGCAAGATCAATCGTGATGAAAATAATGCCATGGTGTTACAGCAAGAATTCATTGAATCACTGATGAACTACCACAGGATCTCTTTGTGGCAAGCGAGTGAAATCGCTGCAAGCTTGGTACGTGCTGGAAGAGTGGCACGTTACGGTCGGTTTTTACAGATCAAGGAAGGTGCAGCGTGAGTCATTATTCAACACTAAAAGGTCTAGGTAGAGCAGTTGCTTATTATCCCGCTATTGGTATTGCATTAGGTAATCCACTTGCTGGCATCATGCTATCTCAGTTGATCTATTGGAGTGATAAAACTGATAATAAGCTTGGCGTTTATAAGACTGCTGAAGAGTGGACGGCAGAAACAGGGCTAACATATAGCCAACAGCGTACAGCTCGAAAATTACTATGTTCACTAGGTATTCTAGTTGAGACTGAAAAACGATTAGAGCATAAGATTTTCTATAAATTAGATATTGCTGTATTCGATCATTGGTATCAAACCAACGTAATCAAAGCTGAAATCAGCGAAATTCAAATTGCAAATTCCCGAAATGAAGATTTAGCGTTCGGGGATAAGCAAAACATTAATTCGGGGTCGTCAGATCATCAATCCGTTATACACAAGATTACTTCAGAGATTACTACAGATATAAACACACAAGAAAATTCGCCTAAAAATTCTGTCGATGAAGTTTTAAATCTTTGGGTACCTGATTTGCATTCTTTGAATTCTTGGTTACAGCGCTCTGGTGAACAAGCAATGACTCAAGATCAAGCTGAGCAAGTTTTGATTGAGGTGAATTCATATTATTCACCGCGTTTAAAACTAGGAAAACTCACTGACACCCAAATGTATTCAAATTTTGTGAAGTGGATTAAGCGCAATAAATCAACAGCGAAAAAACCACCACGCGCTGAAAACAAAAAAACTCAACCTGCAAATCGCAACGTCAACGAGGCATGGGCAAATCAACCACAGTACGAAGGACCTGTTGATCATGTTGACATACCGGAGGATTTTTACTGATGAATGCAATTTCTCTAATCAACCACGGTTTTCAACAAGTGGAAGCATATTGCACCATACACCGTATTGCTAAGGTTCAGTCTGGTCCATTTCAAACTTGCCCTAAGTGCGCCGTGAATCACGTTGAAACAACCAATCAAGATCGACAAGCTGAAGTAGATCGTATGGTTCGTGATAAACATTTCTCAAGCGCAATGCTTCCAGCTCGTCATGCAAATTCAGGATTTAGAAATTACATGTTGGATTCAAGCAATCCTGGTCAAGCCAATGCGAGAAGTCAGTGTGTGAGTTACACCAAATCAATCGCAATGGGCGTTAAATCAAATTTAATCATGGTGGGGAGTACTGGCGTTGGTAAAACACATTTAGCGTGTGCAGCAGCAAGAACTTTACTCAGCAAAGGGCTGTATGTTCGCTATATCACTAGCGAAGAACTTACTCAAAAAATCATGAATGCTTGGGATAAGGACAGCAAAGGTCAATCTGAAGAATCTGTAATTCATGATTTTACTCAATACCATTTGTTGATCTTGGATGAATACGGTTTACACGATCGCGAAAAGCGCTTGGAACTGGTCCATAAAGTTTTATATGCACGTTATGACGCAGGTAAGCCCACCATGCTGATTTCAAATCTCACTTTAGCTGAATTGCAAAAAGACTTAGGGGATCGTCTTTGGTCTCGATTTCAACATGATGGTTTGACGATTGTTGAATGTAATTGGGCAGATCAGCGCGTGCAAAAGAATGGTGCGGTATGAATTTTCAAATAGGCAATTACGTCACACATCCGAGTACAGGTCGCCCTAATAAGATTAAGCAAATCCGTATTAGTAAGGGTGTGAGATGGTTAGGATTTGGCTCAAACACAATTGGTTGGGTTAAAGCGGATGATTGTAAGCCTTGGGATGGCCCTAAGGTGTTTGGAGCGACAGCATGAACGAAGCATTCAATCAACGTATTTGGTCGGTACAAGTCGGCAAGAACGCAACACATGCTCAAATTATCGCTAAACGCCGATTGCGTGAAGAGCTTGAAACTGAAATGGAAAAGTTCTTGGCGAAAGGTGGTGAGGTGGAGACTTTAGATCGCTCACAGTATCAGACTTTCAGAAGCCCTTGTTTTGACAAATCAATACATGAGTTACAACAGCTTGCAATTAAAAACAAGCGAAAGTCGTTTAGCTATTGGTGTGACACGCATGGGATTGCTCAGTTTAGGTCAAAAAATGCGAAGTGTATTCGGTGTGAGGTCACATTGTGAACAAGTGTAATAAGATCAGCAAATTGTATCCGTCAAGAGTAAATCAAACTCATATCAATGAATTGGGTGTGAATAAGTGTATCCCTTGTGAAGCTGATCTACTCAGCACTGATCTTGAAATTTATGGTAATGCAATAACTCGTTGCCAAAATGCTGCACAGGATTGTCCTGAGGCAGGGTATTGCAAATATGGTGAATGCTTTAACCAACTCTCTTATGTTGAATCGGTTGAGCGTTTAGAGGTTATTGAAAAAGAGCTTGAGCATTACAAGAGTAAATGGTTAAAGCTGAATAGTCAGCATTTGCATTTAATCTCATGCTTAAAGCTTGCTGTGAGTGATGCTGTAAAGAATAACAACTCAGAATATGCGTTTGCATATCGTTCATGTTTGACAATGTTGGAGCGAGTGGTTTGAGCAGCATATCAACCGCTGAATACAGAGCCCAGTATGCAAAACCACGCCGTAGTAAGCGCCGTGTGACTGTGAAAAAAGAACGAGTAGTCAGTGAGGGTGAGGCTACGCTCGCACAGCATTTAAAGTTGTACAACATCGAGTTTCAGGCAGAGTTTCAATTTAATCCTGAACGCAAGTGGAGGGCGGATTTTTATATTGTGGGTAGCAATGTTTTGATCGAGGTTGAAGGTGGGATTTGGAGTGGTGGGAGGCATACAAGAGGGAAAGGTTACATAGCAGACATGGAAAAATACAATTCAGCACAACTACTGGGTTATTCAGTGTATCGGTATAGCACTGAGCAGGTTAAGAGTGGCAAAGCGATTGAAGACATTAGACGGTTGGTGGAGTGATGGGTATGAATGCAGCGGTTACGATTATGCAAGCAACGGATTGGAAGAAGTATAGCTTTGAAGAATGGTGTCGCCAGCTCGGAGCTTGGATCAATGGTGATAATGAAACGATGGTACGTGTTGTAAAGACTATGCCAACCAAACGTATTACACAGCAACAACGTGAAAAGCTACTCGCTATGTATATGAATGATGTAGAGCTAAAGGATCGTTTATGTGTACGCCGTAAGGGTACGTGTTGCGAGTTAGATAGTAATGAGGCGCGTGCAATACACAAGTTATTTTTAGATATTCAAGCTATTGATGATGAAGTCGTTAATGAATGGATCAGCGCCATTTGGTCGCACTATGTTATGGGAAGTTCAGTACGAGATATTGCAAAAAGTAATGATACGTATGTTTCACAGATCCAACAGGATATTAAATGTGGTTTAGCATTTGTTAAATCGCGCTACCCTAATTTCATCATTGAAAAGTTTGTAAAAAAGGAAGTAATTGAATCCACTTGACTGTATATACGGGGTATGGCATATTTCTGCTATAGTGGACGAAGTAATAGTAATTCACACTAAATTGTACGATTAATATACCCACTCACCAAATAAGTGGGTATTTTTTTGTTTAGTGGAATTTGGTGTGTGTAATAAGTTGATATAAAATATCAAAAAAATTGTTTGTTATTTCTTTCTAAATTTTGTATAAAAAAAGTACAGTAAAAAATGAAAGGGGAAATTGAATGCTTAATAATTCTATAAATTTCTTGTTTTTTGTTTTTATGTACCTAGCGCTTACAACATTGGTATACATGATTGGAAATTTACCAATGTAGTAAGTTAAATTAATCTATATAAAAGCTCATCGAAAGGTGGGCTTTTTTATTGTCTGTGAAAAGACAATCATCTAGTAGTAAAAGGTGAGTATTATTTTGGATTGGCGACCCATTAACACAGTCAGTTTGCCAGTATTGATACTGCAAGGGTTTTGTTTTTGTGCGAAGCCCTTTTTTAATATTTCAATTCAGGAAAATAAGATGAAAAGTATTATTGCTGCTTTGTTACTTTTGTTTGTTTCAGTTACTGCAAATGCCACTTTTTTTGATGGTCCTAAAAGTAAGTGTGGTCCATTGAGTAATGCTGCTTGTGGTGAGTAGTTTTAATTAGATCGATTTCGTACCATTTAAGCCCATCGAATTCGAACCCTTTAGCTATTCATAGTAATTCATAGTTATTTTTATACATAACCCTGTCATTTGATGGGGTTTTTAATGCTTAGAGGGAAGTGAAGTGAAAAATCAACATCAAAAAATTAAGGGTTATCGTGACCTATCTCAACAAGAAATTGACTTGATGAATGAAATTAAGGCAATAGGTCCACAAGTCCAAGCTGTTATTGAGAAAGTCCAAAATCACATTTCGACACAACGCTATAACTGTAAGTGTGATGCTGGTCAGCAAGTTCATGATTTGGATGAGTGGGATCGTCTTGAATCTGCAACACCTGAACGCTTTGCTGCTATGGCCAAGACAGATTTTCAAACAGGTTTAATGTATTTGGTTCGTGCAGTTGCTCAACCGACAACTTTCTAACCTTTCGCTACGTTTACTTAACCCCGAAAGGGGTTTTATTTTGTCTTGGAGAAAGCAAAACAATGAAAAAACGTCTTTTAGTTGTTGGTCTAGTGTGTGCAGTAGCAATGGTCGGTTGTTCTCGTGATGCTCAAGTCGCATCTAAAAATCTATCTTATGCTGCGGATAACTTTGAACTGGATCGCCGTGTGGTTTTCTACAATGGAATCACTGGCGAATATATTCTGACAATTGAAGGTAAGTGCTCATTCGATGCTGTTAGTGAGCGTAAGGTTGATGTGACTTGTAAGACTGGTGCGTCAGAATTCAAAAAACATTCGTTAGGCATCTCAGACAATGTAACTTACTTTTCAGAGCAGCTATCCAGTAAGGGTGTGAGTGCTTATCACTATAAAGTTGCATTCAAGCCACAGTCGATTATTTCTGATATAGATTTAAAGCTAAATTAATTGATATATAGAGTATATTTTATATATTTATGTTAATATTACCTTGCAAAACAACAACCTGAATCAGCGCAAAAGATCAGGGGAAAGCCCTTCAGTAATGGAGGGCTTCTTTTTGAGTAAAATTTACAAAAAAATTACTTGGCATAAAACTAAATTCAAGTAATATTGAATTGCATAAGTAATTCCCCAAATTGCTTATGTATGTGACTTTTATACCTACGATTTCCTACAAATTGTAGGTTTTTTTATGGGCTAAATTCATGGAAACCTCCGAATACACTGCACTCACCAAGAAGAAACCATTAAAGCCTAAATCCAAAACTCGTCCATTGCCCAAAGCAACACAAAAATATTTAGAAGCTGAAGAAACTCTATTTCAAGAACTAGAAGAAAATAACATTGGTTATCGAAGAAAATTCCAATTTGAGCCTACGAAAAATTGGCGATTCGATTTCTATATTGTGAAACTCAATCTTCTGATTGAAATTGTGGGCAGCTCATGGTCGGTAGGTCGTGGTGGTAAGAAGATTGCAAACGCATTTAACAAATATGAACTCGCTGAAAACATGGGTTATACGATTGAACGATTTGAACCACATACAGTTGAATCGGGTTATGTGATTCGTTGGATTAAAATTCAATTAGAAATTTAATCATGTTAAATGTAGTATAAAGAGTAGTGGCTTTCAATTGTGATGGTTTATGTTTACTAGTTTTTTAGATAATTCTAAAGCGCTAACATGGTTGTTTTCAACAGTTTTTGTAGCCTTCTTACCAATCTTAATTCGATTTATTGTGTGGGTATTTGGCAATTTTCCATCTTTTTCTATTTACTCAATCTCTGATATTTTTCTTTTTTCATTAATTATTCATTTGTCTGTTATACACGAACTAAGACATTTGGTGAGCGAAGAGCTAAAAGGTTGGAGGGATAAATTTATTATTTTATCTGTGGTTTTTATTTTTATTATTATGATCTTTTTATTATGCTCTTATTTAAATGAGGCGAGTAAAAACTTTAATGA
This sequence comes from Acinetobacter sp. 251-1, assembly GCF_030329305.1. Lineage (NCBI taxonomy): Bacteria > Pseudomonadati > Pseudomonadota > Gammaproteobacteria > Moraxellales > Moraxellaceae > Acinetobacter > Acinetobacter sp. 251-1. The sequence continues at coordinate 89,693 of NZ_JACANS010000007.1, forward strand.
AGTTGCGCTTTTAGTTATGAGTATTTTTTTTGCCTTAGTTAGTGTGGTGATTGGTTTTAATATTTTTTATAAAACATGTTGTCAAATTCCTGATTCTTCAAGTGTTTGAGTGAGATGATTATGGAATATGTGCTATATTTAATTGGATTCATTATGGGTATTTCAGCTCTATTCATGGCTTTAAAATCTATTTTGGATACTCGAAAAAATGCTGCTGCTGATTTTTTGCGTCGGCATGAGAAAACTTTAAGAAGACACAATAACTATCCAAAGGATTAGGGTTTGTAATGCTAAGACATTTTATTTATCTTGATACTGAAAAACTGTATTCCATTTCATCACAATTATTTAACGGTTTTACTGAAGAGGTTATAGCTGAAAAAGGTCATAACGAATCAACAGAAGAAACTCAAGAGATGGGGTATGTAAAGGGTAAGTCTTTAGGGCATTTATATATTGAAGCAACTAAATCTATTGAAAAGAAATTTTTACATGATCAAGCATTTGTTGTAGTTGAGGAAAATCTAGAATCTCAAAATCAAGTTTTAATCTTGAATAGCAGTATTGATAAGATAGCTATAGATGATTTTAGCCAATACCCATTTGTTAAAATTAAAGCAAAAGTTCAATTTATTGATTATTTGAGTTTAAACAAATTATTAGATGATTTTAATGAAGTTGGAAAAAGTTTAACTTATTTAGTTAATCAATCTCAATTTGAGAGTCATGCTGAGATTAAGAGAGTGATTAACAAAATAGGTGATAGAAATAAAAAAGCTATTGAGAGTGCTAAATATGCACAATTACCAACTGTGGAGCAACTAGCGTTAGAAAGTGGTTTAAATATCAATCCAGATACTTTAAAACACATACAAAATATTGCAAAGTTTGCTTTTACTGATGAGTTTATATTTAATCAGAAGCTTAAAAGTTTAAAGTTTAATAGCTATGTGAATCGTTCTTATTTAAGAGAACCTGTAAGTCTTCTGCTTAAAAAATACCAATTTTCAACTCATAAAGAACTAGTTGTTTTTGGGGTCATTAGTCAATTTGAGGATAGTGTGATAGAGAATGCAGGGAAAAATGATTTTGCAAAATTCTCAGATGCAATAAGTAACTTAGCTGAAATAAAAATAAGTCTAGATCAAAATATAAGTGGCCTTGCGACAGGTGAAGTAATCATTGATCCAATAGCCGCTTATTTTGAATAAAAGATAACCCGCCTAATGGTGGGTTTTTTATTGGGTGAAATATGCAACAGATCAGACCATTCCCACCAACAGAGCTGATTGACAAAGCTGAGGAAGAAGAAAGCATTCGTATAGCACCCGCCGTAGATCTAAAAGATTGGGTTGTGGCAAATTTCCTCACCATTGGTGGTGCATTACATAATCCTGACCATGACCACATTGCTGAACTACTTCATGACAATGACGAGTTTCTAGCATTTGCTTGGGCATCATCTGCAGCTCAATCTAAAAAACGTATGGTGTTAGGTCAATGTGAAAAGGTGATGTTCAACGTGGGCGGTTGGAAGAAAGCACGACAAGAACAACAGATGCGGGATTGGTTTGGATTTGTACCCACTTATTTAATTACGATCGATGCGAGTTATTGTGAAAAGAGTAATGACCGTAACTTTTGCGCGTTACTGGATCATGAGCTTTATCACATCGGTGTAGAACGCGATGAAGATGGTGAAATACTGTATAGCGATATGACAGGTTTACCTAAACATTATTTGGCAGCTCATGACATTGAAGAGTTCTTCGGTGTGGTCAGACGTTGGGGAGCAAATGAATCAGTTAAGCGTTTGGTCGAAATCACAAAGAATGCGCCGTTTGTTCCTGATATTGATATTTCCAAGTGTTGTGGGACGTGTGTGATTTGAGCCTAAGGGCTCTTTTTTTTGACTATTTAGTCTTACGTAGTCTTACAAAGGGGTATTTATGGCAACATTAAAAGAGCCTGTAAAAATCTTTATAGTTCAGTCTCTTGCTTGCTTTGAAACCCCTCAACAAGTTGTAGAGTCTGTAAGACAAGAATTTGGTATTGAAATTGAGCGTCAACAAGTCGCTTCGTACGATCCAACTAAGGCGACGTGTAGAAATGTAAGTAAAAAATTAAAAGATTTATTTCATAAAACTCGGGCTGAATTTAAGACCAATGTTTTTAGTATTCCTTTAGCAAATAAAGCAGTGCGTCTGAATGAGCTTCAGAAGATTTATGACGATCCCAAAATGAATAGAATATTGAAGTTAAAACTCATCAGGCAATTTAAGGATGAAATGCAAGGGTATGAGCTTCAGCTTTTAGATATTCAATTAAAGCAGCTTGAAATTGAGCGAATTAAAACAGGTGACGGAGAGGGTGCAGATGATCCAACTCCAGTCAAAGTCACCATTCAAGTTGTAGATGCGAGTAGAAGCGATGCCGAATATCAACCCGACACTGAATGTGCCTCAGGCAAAGTTTCTACAACTTCAAAATAAGTTTCGTGCTTTTGTTGCTGGATTTGGAAGTGGTAAAACTTGGGTTGGGTGCTCAAGTCTTTGTGATAAGTCGTGGGAATTTCCTAAGGTACCATTAGGGTACTTTGCACCTACATATCCGCAGATCCGTGACATTTTCTTTCCAACAATTGATGAGGTTGCGTTTGATTGGGGGTTAAAAACAAAGATCTATGAATCTAATAAAGAGGTGGATATTTATTATGGTCGGCAGTACCGAAATACGATTATCTGCCGATCCATGGAAAAGCCACAAACAATTGTAGGTTTTAAAATTGGTCATGCCTTGATTGATGAACTCGATGTCATGAATAAGGATAAGGCCCAACAAGCATGGCGTAAAATTATTGCGCGTATGCGTGTAAAGCATTCTGGTTTAATTAATGGTATTGATGTTGCTACAACACCAGAAGGTTTTAAATTTACTTATGAGCAATTTGTAAAGGAAGCTAATTCATCACCTGCGAAGAAAAAGCTTTATGGGATGATTCAAGCTTCAACCTACGATAACGAGTTGAATCTACCAGATGATTATATTTCATCACTATTTGAGTCATATCCACCACAGTTGATCTCAGCCTACTTGAAAGGTCAGTTCGTAAACCTAACCAGTGGTGCTGTTTATCCTGATTTTGATCGTAAGCTCAACCATACGGATGAAGAAATACAAGCCAATGAGCCTTTAATTATTGGTATGGATTTTAACGTTCTCAAAATGGCTGCTGTAATTTATGTAATTCGTGAAGGAAAGCCATTAGCGCTAGATGAAATGGTTGGGGTAAGAGATACGCCAACAATGGCACAACTACTGATTGAGCGCTTTCCATTTCATGAAATGACGGTAATTCCTGATGCAGCTGGACAAGCAAAGTCATCAAAAAACAGCAGTGAATCAGATCATCAAATTTTAAGAGATAAAGGGTTTCGAGTTGAAGTGAATGGAACCAATCCTGCAATCAAGGATCGTATCAACTCAGTCAATGCTTTAATTCTAAATGGTGAGGGTGAGCGCACATTAAAAGTGAATACTAATAAGTGCCCACGTTTGACTGAAACATTAGAACAGCAAGTTTATGATGATTTTGGCATGCCTGATAAAAAATCAGGTTTAGATCATGTGGGGGATGCTGGTGGTTATCCATTAGTTAAACGTTTTCCAATCATCAAACCTGTAACTCGCATCGATATACCAATGTTTGGATTTTAACTATGAGCATTACGACAACACATACTGACTATGATAAGCACATTGCGACTTGGAATAAGTTGGATGATGTTTGTGGTGGTCAAGAGGTCATTAAAGCAAAGACTGAAGTATATTTGAAGAGACCTTCTTTATTTACCTCTCGTGATGATCCTGATGGCAAAAAGCGTTATGCAGAATACCTACATCGTGCAATCTTCCCAGGTGTAACGAATCGAACACTAGCAAGTCATATTGGTTTAGCTTTTGGTAAAACGCCAGTATTTAATCGCCCAAGTGAACTCGAATATTTAGAGCGTAATGCTGATGGTGCAGGACGATCTATTTATCAAGTCGCTCAACGCGCTACACGTTTAATTAATCGTAATTATCGCTGTGGTGTATATGTAGATTATCCAAGTGTTGCACCAAGCAAAAATCGTGCTGAGGATGCAACAAAAGGCGCGTTCCCAATGATCCATGTGATTCAGGCAGCAGCAATTGAAGACTGGGATTATATTATTGTTGGTAATCAGAAAAAATTGAGCTTTGTTAAGATTCTGGAGAGTATTAAAGTTCGTAATGGTTTTATTGTGGAGACCCAAGATCAGTATCGAATTTTATATTTAAAAGAAACAGAGCTTGGTTTTGTTTATTCAATTGAAATTCAAAAAAAGAATGAAAATGCTGAATGGACTAAGGATAAAGAGTTCACTCCTGTGGATTATCATGGCAAGACTTGGGACTACATTCCTTTTACATTTTGTGGGGCAATCGATAACTCAGACGAGATTAGCACGCCCCCATTATACGAACTCGCCTCTATGGAACTTTCTTATTATGCAAGTACGGCAGATGTAGAAGAGTCAGCATTTATTGTGGGGCAGCCAACTTTGTGCTTTCCCTCAATTACTGATGAACAGTACCGAATGGTTAAGGAGAGTGGTGCAGCTGTTGGAAGTCGCACAGGTATTCCTACTGATGCAAAAATGGTTCAGGCAGAAAAGAACGGCTTAGCATATGAGCGCATGAATGATAAATGGAATCAGATGAAGGAACTCGGTGCACGTTTGATTGAAGTTGGATCTGCAAATAAAACAGCGACACAATCTGAAAATGATAATTCTGTACAGCACTCAGTTTTATCTTTGATTGTTGCTAATGTATCAGAGGCTTTTACTAACGCGCTGCGTTGGTGTGCTAAGTTTGCAATGGCAAGTCATGATTTAAAGGTCGATAAACTCAGCTTTACGATTGCTCAGGACTTTAATAAGCCAAAATATGATCCAACGCGCTCTAAGTTAATTTATGAAGTGTGTCTTGCTGGCGAGTTGCCAATGTATGTTTGGTATCACTACGAGCAAACAGGTACTTTCCCAGAGGATAAATGGGAGGATATCGAAAAGAAAATTGAAGAATATCGTATGAGTAAGCCATTAGGTGGTTATCAACCTTATCAGGGTGTAGATGATGGACAAGAAGGAAATACAGCAGGCAATTCTTGATGCCTTGAATCAGCATAATTCTTATCTACAACGCTTATCTTCTTCTGCAATCAATGAGCTGCTTAAAAAGTTTGATGGCTATTCTTTGGAGATGTTGACTAAGCTTAGAGAGTTACTAGACGACTTAACTGAAGCTGAAAAAACGATTTTAATGAGTGGGAAGTACAGCACAGCATCATTAAAAGAGCTTCAGAGTGTCATGGTGAGTTGGCAACAAGCAATCGCGGTGAATTTGCCACAATTGCTGGATGTGTCGATGATTGCTTTAGCGACCTATGAAGCGGCTTATATTTATAAACTCACCAATAAAGAGGCTCCAGCAATCAGTGGTGAATCTTTACTGAAGAAAGCTAAGAAAGCACCTTATGCAGGTGGTCAATTAATCCATTATATCTTTCCCGGTATTGCAGATAGCGTACGAAAGAAAGTTGAATATGTGATTCGTGATGGTATTGATAACGGTCAAAGCAATCAACAGATCATCCAGAGAATTAAAGGCACTAAAAAGCAAAACTACGCAGATGGTTTATTAAATCAAACGCGTAGTTCAATAGATGCAGAGGTGAGAACAGCCAGAGCACATATTAGTTCAACCACTTACTTAGATACTTGGACAGCCTTAGGTTATAAGTACACCAAAGATGTGGCCACTTTAGATGGTCGAACCTCAAAAGGTTGTGCAATGAAAGATGGTCGGATTCAAAAACTTGGAGAAGGTCATCAAAAACCACCTTATCATCGCCGTTGTCGAACGACTCAAATTGGGTGTAGTGTTGATGGATCTGTAGAGGGATTACGACCATTTGTAGCAGATAAACGCGCTGTGAAAGATATTCCTAAAGATCAGCGCGTTGGTAAGATTGGTCAGGTTGATGCAAATACGACATACAAAGCTTGGTTTGCACAGCAAGATGAGAGCTTCCAACGCGAATGGCTTGGACCATCTAAATATAAGCTTTACAAGGAAGGTGGCTATCCTTTAGATAAGTTTGTGGATCCTTTGAGTGGTCAACCTTTTACTTTGAAGCAATTAAAAGCTCTAGATGAAAAGACATTCAAGGAGTTGGGGTTGTGAATATTTGATGCTTCATTTCTTAATTTCTTATATACCGAGAATTTTTAGACAACTTTTCCTAGATGATGTATTTTATTTAAGATAATGAAAGATATTATTTTTAAATGAGAAATTAATGAAACTAAAAGCTATTTTAACTTTTATTTTATCTATAACAGCGATTAATGCTTGGGCAATCGACTTAGATAATCCAAGTTTGGAAAATTGTAAAGATAATGCAGATCTTTTGGGGTATATGCTTACGATTAAAGCACAATGCAATTTAAAAAGTGAAAGTGATGGTAATCTGCTCGTAGAAACCATTAATCAAATGAGCAGACAATGTATAGCTCAGTACGGAGAGAACTCAATGGCAAATGCTACTCGAGCTGGAATTTTCTCGGTAAAAGGAGAGATGGAAGAAACGGGTAGAAACGCAACGTGCTATAGAGCACTGACGGAATATTCAGGGCTTTTCGATTAATCAAGTACACAAATTAAAACCACCTTCGGGTGGTTTTTTATTGCCTAAATTTCGGATGAAAAAGGCGTAACGAGCGGATGCTCAAATCAAATTAGGGTCGGATGACTTATGAAACTTAAAACAACTCAGATTGATGGCAAAACGTATGCAGAAGTGAATGAACAAGGTTTGCCTTTGTATATTCACGATGATGGTAAAGAGGTCGCACACGATGCAGCACAAACCGTAGCAACGATTACTCGTCTAAATGGTGAAGCTAAATCAAATCGTGAGCGTTATGAAAAAGCCGAAACAGCATTAACGACTTTTGCAGGTATTGAAGATCCAGTTGCTGCCAAAAAAGCAATGGAAACTTTAAAAAACTTTGACGATAAAAAGCTTGTGGATGCAGGTGAAGTCGAGAAAGTGAAAGCGGAAGCAATTAAAGCCGTAGAAGAAAAGTATGCTCCGATCGTTCAGGAGCGTGATGCATTACAGAATCAATTACACAGCGAGTTGATTGGTGGTGGCTTTGCTCGATCACAAATGATTAAAGACAAAATTTCAGTACCAGCGGACATGGTGCAGGCTCAGTTCGGTCGTAATTTCAAAGTCGAAAATGGCAAAGTTGTGGCTTATGACAATCAGGGCCAACAAATCTATTCGCGTTCTCGTCCGGGGGAGTTGGCTGATTTCGATGAAGCGCTAGATCAGTTAATTGATGGCTATCAGTACAAAGATCACATTTTAAAAGGTGGTCAAGGTTCAGGTGGTAATTTCCAAGGCAATACCAATGCAAATGCAGGTCTGAAGCGAAGCCAAATGGATGCTAAAGCTAAATCAGACTTCATTCAAACTCATGGTCAAGCAGCATATTTAAAACTTGAAAAATAAGGAGTCATTATGACTACTACTGTAAATAGCGACATGATTATCTACAATCAATTGGCGCAAACCGCATATTTGGAACGTCTACAAGATAATCTGAATGTATTTAACCAAGCTTCAAACGGAGCAATCCGTTATGTGAATGAGATCATTCAAGGTGATTTTAATCAGCAGTCTTTTTATCGTGTTGGCGGTAGTATTGAACACCGTGATGTGAACTCGACAGCAAAAGTGACCAATAAAAAAATTGGTGCAGGTGAATCTGTGGGGGTGAAAGTACCGTTTAAATATGGTCCTTATGCTTCAACTGAAGAAGCGTTTAAACGCCGTGCACGTTCTCCTGAAGAATTTGCTGAAATTATCGGTTATGACTTGGCAGATGCGCTTGTCCATGGCCGTTTGCAATACAGCTTAGCTGCACTTAAGGCGGCAATCACCAGTAATCCTGACATGATTGCCAAAGGTAGTATTGCTACAGATGGTCGTAAAGCCTTAACCAAAGGTATGCGTAAGTTCGGCGATAAGTTTGGTCGCATCTCACTTTGGGTGATGAACTCAGACACTTATTTCGACATTGTGGATGAAGCATTAACAAATCAAATTTATGGTGAATCTGAAATTGTGATTTATGGCGGTTTACCAGGTACGTTGGGTAAGCCTGTTTTAGTCACAGATTTGATTGAAGACGATGATGCTTTTGGTTTGCAGACTGGTGCAGTAACTGTCACTGAGTCTCAGGCACCGGGTTTCCGTGCATATGACATTAATGATGAAGAGAACTTGGCAATTGGTATGCGTGCTGAAGGGACCTTTAATCTAGATTTACTAGGTTACTCTTGGGATACCACAAAAGGTGCTAATCCAACATTGGCACTATTGGGTGCTGATGCGAATTGGAAAAAACACGCAACTAGCAACAAGATGACAGCAGGTACATTGCTAGATCTATCAGGAATCACACCATAACAATCGGGGCTTTAAGCCCCATTTTTGTGAGAATAAAATGAAAATTATTTATGCTCAAAAAAGCGCAGGGATTGATGAAAAAGGTTCATTTCAAAATCCAAAGTACTTTGATCGTCCAGATACAACTGCAACATTAGTTTTGATTTACGGTGATTATCCTCAAATCAAAGCAGCTTATGATGCACTCGGTGTGGAAGTTGAGGTGCGTGAAGTACCAGAGCGCAAAGCTAAAGTGGAAAAAATTACTGTTCAATTGGGTGTCGAAACATCTCCTGAATTACAGAAAGTTCTTGCGGATACCAAGGCTGAATTTGAAAAAGTAGTTGCTGAAAATGAAACTTTGCATGATCAACTCAAAAAAGCCATTGCCGATCTAGAAACAGAACGCGCTGTACATCTTGCATTTATGGATGATGTGAGTGCGATGCAAGCTCGAATTGATGAGCTTAAGTCAGCTGCTGCAAATCCTGATTTGAGTGCTGAACAGCCTTCTGAAGCTCCAAAAGAAACACAACTGCCAAAACCTACTGAAAATGACCTTGCGAGCTGGACAATTCCACAAATCAAAGATTATCTGGCAGCAAAAGAAATTGGCTTTAAGGCATCTGCATCTAAAGATGAGCTTTTAGCATTAATTCCAAAGGAATAATTTTATGAGCTTTATTACCATAAATGATGCAGATCGAATTTTAGGAAGTGACTTTGCACCAGATGGTGATAAAGCGCGTTTGATCTTATTAGCAAATACTTGGATGAAGAATGAAGTTAGCTTTGTTCCTGATCCAATTGATCCATTACTGCAGGATGCTGCATGCGAAATCATCAAAGGTATTCAAGCAGGGGTAATTTACAGTGGTGTTGCTCGGCAGACGGTCAGTGAAAGTGTAAAGGCTGACACGATACAGGTCACAGAAACTTTTGCTGAGGGTAGTGTGGATATTTCAGAGTTTGAGCAAATTGCTAAAGCTTTGATTGCTTCACTTGATTTAGTGAATCCAAACAAAATGCCGTTTGGTATTTTGATAACGCGAGTTTGATACAGGTATGATTAATAATAATTATGTGCCTGAATGGTATATATCGCCATTCCAGCACGTCAAATATACATTGGCTCGTAATCAGATTCACATGGATCTGCTATTTGAAAACATGAATGATGTTGATGAGTTTATGTCAAATGGTTGTGATGCTCAGGTGAATTTTTACAATGATGATTCAATGGCAATTGTCCAGATTCAAGACTGTGAGCGTCCTTTAATTGAAATACATGGTCTATTACTGCATGAAGCTGTTCATATTTGGCAGCGTATTAAACAGCGAATGAATGAGCGTGATCCAAGCACTGAATTTGAAGCCTACTCAATTCAGGCAATTGCTCAGGATTTATTTGCAATGTTTGAAGAGAGTCAATGTGATGATTAAGAATAAAATCCAATCCAAAGTTGCCAAAGCCTTTGATACAAAACTCGCTGATGCGGTGGCGAGTTTTTCCTGCACCAAAATTATTAACTCTGGCAAATATGATCCAGTTACTGAAACGTATCCTAATCAAATTGACGGTTCTTATTCAGGTCGTGGCGTATTGTTCGGTAGCTATAAAAAAGATTTGGTTAAGCCTACTGATTATCAGGTGACAGACTCTAAGGCGACAGTCCTCCAAAATGAGGTTGCGGCAGTACCGCAGATTGGTGATGTTTGGATAACGGCTAAAGGTGATTTTAAGGTATTGAATGTAGGAACAGATCCAACAGATTCGATTTGGGTATGCCAGTTGAGGAAAGTTTAGTAATATCACTTTTAAAATTAGGGGATATTATGAAAAGTAATCAATTAGAGAAGAAGCTGAAAAAAGTTTTAATATGTATTTCTATATTCTTTTTAGGGTATTTAGTTGTAGGCTTTTTCTTAAATAGTAATTATCCAACTTACAAATACTCTTTTAATCTTGGTAAAGCGTACGAGATTCTAAGGGATGCCCTCACACTCTCAGCTTATTTCCTTGCGCCTGCTGTGGCTATTGTACTTTTTAATGATTGGCGGATTGAACATCAAATAAAAAACACACTTCAGCTTTTAGATGATTTAAATAATGCGTCTTTTGATATTAAAAAAGGATTAGGTTTTTATAACGTTAAAATTATTAAAGAGAGAGAAGTAACTACGAACGAATTTAGAAATAGAGAAGATCGTCAAGTGTTATTATGGCAACTTATAGAATTAGAAAGACTGAATGGTAAATTTTTGATAAAAAATAAAGACATTGAGGCTTTTAAATATTTGCAAATACAATTTAAGGAGCTGGCAGGTAAGGCTTTGGATGATTTGCATGGGATGGAGTATTTTTCTTTTAATTTAGCATCGGATAAAAAACATGTTAACTACGAAGGCAATTTCAAAAAATATTCAGAGCACTCAGATGAATTTAATAGCAAGTTTAAGAAGCTCAATGCTCTTGTTGTAGAATTTAATAAACAAGCAATTAATGTGCAAAAATCTATTTTACAAAGTTAAATTTAAAACTTAAGGGGTGCTAAATGTCATGGCAAGGTACACGATTATCACAGTTCACCTTTGAAGTACTGCAAAGTGCAACTGTTCTACAAAGAAAAATTATTAGCGAGTTCCTACAAGGTGTTGTACTCGCAAGTCCTGTTGACACAGGCGCATTCCGTGGTAATAACCTTGTTTCAATTGGCTCTGTGGATGTTCGTTATGATTTGAATAAAGTGGATAAAGTAGGTGGGCAAACAATTGCTGAGGGAAATATGAGAATTCTTCAGGCAAAGATTGGTGATCTAGTCTATGTGCAGAATAATTTGCCTTATTCCGTTGCTTTGGAAAATGGGTATTCTCAGCAAGCTCCAACAGGGATCTATGCCTTAACCTTTCAGCGAGTGACGAGTAAATATAAATGATGACACTTGAACAAGCAGAATTAGAAATTAGAACGCGCTTGGCACAGTTTGACGGTGTGGATGTAATTCAGTTTCAAAACCAAAAAATTAATAATGGTGAACACTTCAAACCACCTAAGGATAAGTTGTGGTGCAAGGTTTACATTCAGTATTCAGGAAGTAATGTTGTAGGTATTGGTAACCAGCCCTGCATTCGTGACCATGGAATGATTTCAATCCAATGTTTTGCACCGTTGAATTCAGGTACCACAGCAATGGCAAAGTTGTGTGATGGCTGGCGGTCGTTCCTGCAAAACTTTGGTGTATCTCATTTAGAGGTTTATTTAGTTCATGCACCACAAGATATGGATGATAAGCATTTTTACGCAAAGATCATTCGTGCTGAGTTTCGAGTGAATTAGTTGTATTAAGCGTTAATACAACGCTGTCAAATTTCAAATAATTAAACCAAGTTTTACCTTAAGCCTCGCAATAGCGGGGTTTTTTATTGCCTGAAATATGGCAATCAAGCCGACTAGGGTAGCTCCCGAAAGAGAAGATGGTCGTTTCGACTATTCATTGCATCTTCTTGTCGGCTCTTTTATTACCTATGCCATTCACCACAATTTTTTGATGCTCAGGTGAATGGTTTAAATCAATTGAGCATCTAGGAATAAACCATGTCAAACGTACTAACAACCCAAGAGATTGTGATTGTAGAAAATGAAAAGGCTTTAACTACATCATTGCATATTGCGGATGGAGCGAAAGCGAACCACAAGGCTGTGATGCAGCTAATTAAAACGCATATCCATCACTTTAATAAATTTGGAAGGGTGGCATTTGAAATGCGACCCTTTGAAACAGAAGGTGGCATCCAATCTAGACGAATCGCCATCTTAAATGAACAACAAGCAACATTTTTGATGACATTAATGCGTAACACAGAGAGAGTTGTAGATTTTAAGTGTGCTTTGGTTCAAGCATTTTATGAGACAAAAGAATATCTGAGTACTCAATATCAATCACATGTAAATATCCACAATAAGCTTAGTTTGCAATTGAATTTAGAAAAAGCAGATGCGAGTTTATCAGGGCACATTTTAGGAAGTTATCGAAAGAAACGTGACACATTGGTGGGGGCAATCAAAGAAGTAGAACGTTTGATGCAACCATGCTTATTTGAATAAACAAGATTTTATTTATCCACCTCCTTAGCGGAGGTTTTTTAATGCCTAAATTAAGGAGTCGCTATGAGTTCAGGCGCTAAACAAACAACACCGTACGGAATTGAATCCGCACCAGGTGTAATCGCAACAACGTGGAAAACACTGGCATTTACATCAAATGGTTTAGATGCGGCTGCACAGACAACTGAATCACAAACAATCAAAGATAGCCGGGTTGCTGCTGGATCAATGGTGACTGGAATTGAGGTAACTGGTGACGTTGAAACAGAATTTGCTTATGGTATCCAAGACGATTTGCTTGAAGGTGTTGCATTCAACCAGTGGTTAAATAATATTTTAATCTTTGGTGGCACAACGCGTAAAACATTCTCAGTTATTCGTGGTTTTACGGATATTGATAACTACCAAGTATTTACAGGTTGTCATATTAATCAATGGTCTTTATCTATTCCTGATAGTGGTATCGTGACTTCAAAATTCTCAATTATGGGAATGAAGCGTACAGCTTACGAAGTATCACCAGCAACTACCGTTACACCTGCTGAAGATGCCATTGTCTTTACATCACTTTCTACTGGTGACATTTTAATTGATGGTCAAGCCAAAGCGGGTATGTGTGTCACACAGCTGGACCTAACAATTGATAATTCGATGCAGGTTCAAAAGTGCCTGAATTATGAAAATAATATCAGTGCAATCCTTGAAACTCTTATGAAGGGTACAGGTAATTTCACGGTTGCTTGGTCTAAAAATACTGCTGAGTTGTATGAAAATCAGTTTTTAAATGAGCCGATTAGTCTTCAGTATTCACTAAAAGACAATAAGGGTAATAAATACACCTTGTTGCTTCCAAAATTAACAGTTTCAGCACCATTACCAAGTGGTGGTGCGGGCGATGTTTTGAATACTCAGTTTTCATTTACAGTGGCAGATGAAGCACCAACCTTAACTCGAATTCCAGTTGCAGCTCCTTAAGAGCTGTTTTTGAGGTATTAACATGGCTTTAAAAGTAGCAATTAAAGAAAGCAAAGAAATTTCATTGTGGCGTGAATACAAGGATAAGGAAGGTACAGTATTAGCACGTTTTAAAATTCGTGGTATTGAATATCAGGCGTATCAAGTAGCATTAGAACGCGCACAGAATCAGATTGTGTCCAAAGGTTATGATGTTAGAAAAGCCTCTGCCGATGACAAGGTGTGGTATCAGCTCACAATGGAAGCCGTGGCATGTCACCTGATTGAGGATTGGGAAGGTATTGAGTTTGAAGAAGGTGAAGTTGTTAAGGAGCAACCATATTCTGAAGAAAATGCAACTAAGTTGTTTCACATGGGGGATTTGGGTTGGCAGATCTGGGGCTTTGTAAAGTCTGAGGCTGAAAAGATTCAGAAGGAAGCCAATCAAATCAAGGAAGATACTTTGGGAAAGTCCGAAGATTGTACCACCACCAAACCCTCAAATGGGGCACGGAAAAGAGTCGCGAAGTCTACGAAAAAATCGGTGTCAAACCGCCAGACTACATAGATCCACCTAAATATTCTTATACTGCACATGCGGTATTGCATGCTTACAACATGATTGCGCGTTCTAGAAGATATGAGCAGGGTACGCCGTTGGCATTGAGCATTGCGGATATTGAATCATATTTAGAATTACATGATTCTCCAGTTGAACTGCATGTCTTTGTTGAATGTGTTTTGATGTTGGATAATTTATTTCTAGATCAGGCTTATAAGAAGAAGTGAGTTGTATTAAGTCATTTTACAACTTTATTAAATATGATTTTGGAATTCAGAAATCAATAATTGAAAAAGCAAAAACCCAAGATTCGCAGTCTTGGGTTTTTTGTTTCCCACAAATTAGTCAGGAATAAGTGAGAACCTATGAACAAGTTTACCAAAGGTAAATTTAAATTACATCCTAAAGAAGGTGTGGAAATGGAAGGTTATTTATCAGGTTGGTTGAGATTTTGTATTGGAGTGGCAATTCTATTAATTGCTGCAAGTCCGTTTATTTACTCATTATCGCATTTTTTTAATGTGCTAGGTGTGGGACGATGATCAATATATTTAGAGAAAATCTCAATAGCTTATTTGATATTTTGATCAACCATCCAATAGCTTTTTTACTTGTAATATTGTGCATTTTGGTTTGTATCGCTTTAGCTATTTTGACTTTGTATGTGGCTGGGAAATTTGAAATTCTACAATATCCATTTGTATTGTTTGTGGGATTCCTGATAGCCAATTTCTATGTTGAAATTTTGCTGCGAGTTTTTAAGCTATTTAACTAAAACGATCAAATCAATATTATTTTTTAACTCCAATTTCTTTAATTTGTCATAATTGAATGTTAGGTTGTGCAAAATTATTGCGAGTAGTGAATAATGGGAATTAATCTGAAAGAATTCAATAAACGCATTGAAGAGTTTAAAAGTACTGGTCAAGAACCTAGAGAGATTGTGATTGGCTATAAAACATATTCGAAACTAATGAAAGAAGAAAGTTTTATTGATCATCTTAGTAAAGACCAAAATGATCCAATGGTTCGCTATTATCAAGGTATTAAAATTAAAATGATTACAGAAAAGCATTATCTCGAGATTAAGTAAAAATCACTAAAAGGTGGTTTTTTAATGCATGAAGCTATATGTTATATTATTAAAACTAAATAAATTACTTGAGGTGCGAGATGATTAAGCGTCTTGAAGACTATAAAGTTGAGGGCAGAAAACCTCGCTCATGTTTATCAGGTCAGGTTTTGTCAATGCAGTTTAAAAATGATGAAGCAACCAAACGTGTTGTTATGCATAGTGCTCGCCGTGTAATTAAGCAACACAAAGCAGAAATTCAAGAGTTAGCCTATAAATGAGCGCTATTAACTCAACCTTTGTTGTAGCTGTTCATGATGAAATCCTGAAAGAAACAGGTGTGGGGAGAGAGGGTTGTAATGTTGAGAAACTTGAGGGTGTATTAGGTCGTATAGATCAACAAATGTATTACAACAATGTTGAGGATTTATTTGAAATCGCAGCTTGGTACGGTATCGCTATAGCAAAAGGTCACGCTTTTGTAGATGGAAATAAGCGTACTGGACTTGCGACGATGTTAACCTTTCTTGAGATTCAAGGTGTATCAATTAAAGATGATACTGGTTTGGATGATCTTATGGTTGATATTGTGAAGTCACAAGATGACCATGAAATATTGGCATTAAGGGTTTCAGACTTCTTGTTTGAAATTTCTGAAATATAAAACCACTCGAAAGAGTGGTTTTTTTGTTCATAAATTAGTATCTTGGTCTAAATTTAATTTTGGGGGTGGGGTATGAAGAAGGTTTTGCTTTTAGGTTTATTGATGAGTTTGGTTGGGTGTGTCGAACCAGAAAAGCCAATCTCAATCAAGAAAACGCAAGCAGAAAATAAAAGTGATCCGAGCAATAACACATTTGTTATTAAAGAGATAGATCCATTAATTTTTACAT
Organism: Acinetobacter sp. 251-1; assembly: GCF_030329305.1. NCBI lineage: Bacteria > Pseudomonadati > Pseudomonadota > Gammaproteobacteria > Moraxellales > Moraxellaceae > Acinetobacter > Acinetobacter sp. 251-1. The sequence goes on from NZ_JACANS010000007.1 coordinate 105,827, forward strand.
CTTATAACAGGGAAAATTTCCCAAGAACGTATGAAGTGTGGGGTGTGGATGGAATTAAGAGAATAGAGCAACTAGAGAGAGATGCTGCATTTAAAATATCAACGGAACAAAATAATTGTAATTACATTGAGATGGTTGCTTTATCAGAAAACAAGAGCAATCCTAAAAAAGAAGCTGTAGTTTTTATAGACTGCGCTAATAGAGAAAGGTTTTATATATCTGAAAACGATATAACAAATCATGTTTTTATTGACTTAAAGATCAAACACCCAATAAATGAAATTGATGCTTCAAAGCAGTGTTTAGAGTTGGTTAAACAGTTAAAAAATGATACCAGCATAAATGAAGCTAAAATTTTAGATAGCACAGGATTTAAAGGGAAGTCAGCAATGACTTCTGCTGTGTCAATTAAGTATTTGTCCGATGGTGTAGAGAAACGGGCTAGATGTACTTATGATTTTACGGGTAAAAAAATTATTCAGTTTATTGATTAAAGGTTAGATGCAGAGTGAGAAAACATTTATAGAAATTCAGTTCTACATGACTGTTTAGATAGCATCCTAAAGTTACCAAAATAATTCCAACACCGCCTAAAGGCGGTTTTTTTACGCCTATAGCTCGCATCTGCGGGCTTTTTTATGTCCGCAGGAAAGTAAACATGGCTCAAGAATCAATTTTAAGAATCGTGATTGACTCACGCAATGCTGAACGAAATGCACAGGCGTTAGATCGAGAGTTAAGAAGCATCCAGAGAAACGGTGATTTTGCGTCACGTTCGATGGACGGCATGTCTGTAGCCACTCGGCAGCTTGCAGGTTACATGATGGGGGTGGTTACTGCGGGTGCGGCAATTGCAAAGATGGATGATTACACAAATCTAAACAACCGCTTGCGCCTCGTAACTAATAGCCAAAAAGAACTCACTCAGGCGATGAAAGATACTTTTGATATTGCTCAGCGTTCAGGTGCTGCATGGGGTGGAACAGCAGCAATCTATCAAAAAATCCAATACAACAGTGAAAAATTGGGTTTAAGTCAGCAGAAAGTAGCGCGTATCACTGAATCAATTTCTAAATCAATCAGTAACTCAGGGTCGAGCGCTCAAGCGGCTCAAGCAGCACTTTACCAGCTTGGACAAGCTTTTGATAAATCAAGCTTAAATGGTGATGAATTTGTTTCTATGAGTGAAAACGCAGGCTATCTCATGGAGGTATTTGCTAAAGGTTTAGGCGTTACACGTGCTGAATTAAAGGCGATGTCTACGGCAGGTGAATTAACGACTGACAAAATGGTTCAAGCTATTGAAAAAATGACTGGATCAATTGAAGAGGATTTCGGGAAAACCAATTTTACAATTGGGCAATCATTCACTCAATTAAATAATGCTGCAACACAGTTTATTGGTGGTGCAGGTGAAGCATCAGGTGCAGCATCATTCTTATCATCATCAATTAAAGGGTTAGCAGACAATCTTGATTCGATAGCTCATATTGCTGTACTTGGCGGTGTTGCAATGTTGACCAAAGCAATTCTTACGCAATCAGTTGCAATGAAAAAGGGAATTGCTGATTCAATAGCAGATCGAGCAGCAAAAACAGCGCAACTAGAATCACATGTTCGACTTGCAGCATTAGAGGTTCAGCGTACTCGTCAAGTTACAGCATTAGCAGCAACCGAGGTTAATTTGGCTCGTGCTGAATACAACTCGGCACAAACCAGAGCAGCACGCGCAGCAGCAACAATACGCTTAACGCAAGCTGAAGTTGCACATCGTTTAGCTTTAAATCAAGGCACAGCAGCACTTGCAGCACAGACAGTAGCTCAAAATGCATTAAATGCAAGCCGTGCAGTTGGTACTCGCTTGCTTGGTTTGGTTGGTGGTCCTATTGGTGCGTTAACAATCGGAGTAACTGCTTTAGCTGCGGGCTACATGTACATGCAAAAACGTACAGAAGAAGCAAGCAAAAAACTTGAAGAGCAGACTCAAGTTGCTGAAAGAACCACTGAAGAATTGCTGAAGTTAAAAGGTGTTGAAGCTGACGTAGCGAAAAAAGACCTTGAAGAAGCATTCGAGGGGCAGAACAAGAAACTAAAAGAGTTGAATTATCAATTTAATGCTTTTGTTATCTCCGTTCAGAATGCAAATAAGGGAAATGAAGAGGTTGCTGAAATTTCTCGCAAAGTTAGACTTGGTCTTATTTCCCAAGCTGATGCATTGGAGCAGCTAAATAGCTTAAATATTCTTACTCCAGAGCAGAAAAAGCAGGGTTTAGACTTTGTAAATGCAAATATTGAGCAAGCCTCTACTACCGTAAAAGTTGCCGATAAATTAAAACTTTATGGTAATCAAGTTGAGTTAAATGGGAATAAGGCGACAAATGCGTCAGTTGGGTTGGACAAGTACACTGAAGCGTTGAATAAAAACGCCAGTGCTGCCGATAAAGCCGCAAAAGCTCAAAAGGACTATTTTGACAGTTTAAATCAAGATGTTCTTAGTGCAAATGAGCGTCTAGCTTACATGAATTTGGGCTTTAGCAAAGAGGTGATTGATCAAATTAATAAACTCCAAGAGGAGAAGCAGAAAGCCTTGGGTGATGGTGTTACAGCTATTGTAACAACAGAAGAAATCAGTCGTATTATTCAAGCTCAGAATATTCTTGATAAGGTAAAAGAGAAAGAAGATGAGATAACAGAGGCTAAAAGAAAGCAAAATAAGGAGTCAAAGGATCAATTAAAGATCACTGAGCGCTTAGTTGGCTTGGTTGGCAGCACAGGTAAAAGCACAGGTAATCATCTCGACATTCGATACGATCGCTCATATTCAAATGGTGCAATTTCTGCTGAGCACATGGCTCGCTTCCAATTGGGTGGTAAAACTCTAGATCCTAAAAACTCTAACTCTCCCTATGGTATGCGTACCCACCCCATCACAGGGAAACAGCAATTACATCGTGGTTATGATTTTAGAGCGCCTGAAGGCACACAAGTTACAACCAATTTTGCAGTAAAAAATGTAGAAACTTTTTACGATAAAAAAGGTGGTGGCTATACATCAAGAGTGACATTTGAGGATGGTGTGATTGTAAATTTATTGCATCAAATCCCTGAGATGAAATCTAAAATCAAAGGTGGGGTCAGCAAAGGACATTCAGCATCAAGTAATGAAGCTTATGAGGCTTTCTTGACTCAGCAAAAAGAGTCAGAACAAATAGAATCGGAGCAATATCAATCTCGTGAAAGAATTGCTTATGATTACAAAGACCGAATCTTAAAGATTGAAAAAGACTTAGAGAATGAAATCTCCGAGATTCAGAAGGCAAATTTCAGCCCTAAAGACACTGCAGGATATATCGAGAATGCTAAACATAGAGCCGATCTAGAAAAACGACTCTACGTTGCACAACTCACTGAAGATGTGAGTTCATGGCGATTATCAGAAGAGCGTAAGCTTGAATTAAAGAAAAATGTAAATGATTTGATGATTCAACTTGATGCAGATATGAATGATGATTTTAAAAATCAAGCACTCCAATCTGCAGAAGATCAATACCAACACGAACTCGCTTTAATTAGGTTTGCAAGAGAGGAACGCGAGTTCCAAATGCGTTTGCAATTCATGTCTGAAACGCAAGCAATGGAAGAGCGTTATGAGCTTGAGGAAAAGAAACTCATTGAAGTTAATGATCTTCAAGAGCGTAACTTTAAACGTGAAATGCTTCGTTTACAAAAACAAGAGGAAGTAAAAAACAGATCGGATAATGCTATGAAAAATTGGGGCAATATTCAATCTGAAATTTACGGAACCGGTGAAATGGATCAGCTCGGTCACACTCGAAATGATCGATATAAAGCATCTGAAGAATTATTTAATTCAAATATGTTATCTATCGACCAGCAAGAGCAAAATCCAACTGCTGACTTGTTTGAGATTGCAGCATTGAGAGAAAAGGCATGGCAAGAGCACAATGATCGGATGTTGCTGATTGATCAACAATACAATCATGAATCCTTGAACATGCGATTAGGATATGCAGTAAATTCAGCAGGTGCTTTAGCAAATATGTTTAAAGTAATGCAGGGTGAATCTTCGACTGCTTATAGGGCTCTTTACATGGCTCAGAAGATGTTTGCACTATCTCAAGCGGGTATGAATGTATTTAAGTCAGCTTCTGATGCTTATGCGAATGAACCTGGAACGTGGTACCAAAAAGCTGGTGCGGCAGCAATGGCTACTCTTGAATCAAGCGCATTTGTTTCCTTAATCCAAGCAGCTACTCCACAAGGCTTCGCCACAGGTGGTCACGTTCGCGGTCCCGGTACTTCAACAAGTGATTCCATTCCCGCAATGCTTTCGGACTACGAGTTTGTGACTAAAGCATCCGCGGTGAAGAAGATTGGTGTTGCGAATATGGAGTATATGAACCGTACTGGGGAAATGCCATTCCAACGTGAGTACGAAGAATTACATAAGCGAATTGCGGGGAATCAACTTCCGGAACCGTTTATTGTATCCAAGTATAAAGATGGTGGTTTGGTTGGATCTTCGCGCGTTCAACCTAATTCTTATTCGCAGATTTATCGTGAAAGGCAACTTGTTGAGAAACGATCACCTGAAGCTAAGCAAGCAAAAGTAACCATTATTAATCAAACCTCTCAACCAGTTGAAGCTACATCTCAATGGGATGGGGATGAATTAAAGGTAATTTTAACTGAAATGCGAAAGCAGAATGAAGCCATGATGGATGCGAAGATCGAGAAGCGATTTAGGATGGCGAATCGTCAGGGGTGGAAATAGATGAGCAATGAAAAATTTACATTTCCCTGTGATTTAGATGGGAACTCAAATACCCAAAACTTCAATGTTTTAACCAGTAAATTTGGTGATGGGTATGAACAAAATATCTCAATAGGGATTAATAACAGAAAAGGAGAATGGTCTTACCAACGAACAGCCTATAAAGATGAAATTCTTTTAATTAAAGCATTCTTTGATAAGCATAAAGGTGCTGATTCCTTTCTTTGGGATTCACCTTTGGATGGAGAGGTGTGGGTTAAAACAAATACATCATATTCACCAAAGCAAATTGGGGGTGATGTTTGGCAAATCTCAACAACGTTCTATCAAGTTTTTCACCCTTAATTCATTTAGATTTTAATCACCGCCTTTTGGCGGTTTTTTTGTGAGAAAAATATGTCAAAACAAACAATTAGCGTTGGTTCAGCAGCGAACGATGGTACAGGCACACCAACTCGTACAGCATTTCAATATGTGAATGCGAATTTTACAGAACTTTATAATGCTGTAGGTGGTTCAAATGGCACGATTCCAAGTGCTATTCCTATTGTGAATGGTGGTACGGGTGCAACCACTGCGGCGGCAGCGAGAACAAATTTGGGGCTTGGTGATGCAGCTACAAAAACTGTAGGAACTGCAAGTGGCAACGTACTGCAAGTTGGGGCGTTTGGATTGGGTTCAAATACAGCAAATCCACAAATTATTGGGGAAAAAACTTTTGATGCATTTTTCACTGAAATGCATGGAAAGGGATCAGGGTTTTATCGCTCGGATGATGTGACGGGGGAGGCGGCGACTAGCACAACATCATCACGTGTATTGTATGCAGCAATGATGTATGCTAAATCTCAAGATACAGCTTTAGCCTTTTGGTCTGATCACTCAAATAGAAGAGTTGGTTATATGGTTCGACAAGGTACAGCAAGTGCTACAAGCTCACTCACAACTGGATTTCTAAGAACCTCAAATAATACATCTGTAGATGGTAACGGCTTTATTAAAGCCGCATCTCCAATTCTTCAGCTTTTTTCTGAAAAAATTGAACTCAATGATGAAGCGAAGCAGCAAGATATTACGTTTGAAAAACTTGATGTGGGCGATTATGTAATTAAAGGTTCAACAGGTTTTGCACAAGAAGGCTGGTATGTAGAGATGCCAAAAGATGCAAACGGTAATGTTCTTGTTGCTGTAGTTTATGAGCAGCTTGAAAATAATGATATTTCTGTCAAAACCTATAAAAAGAAATTTGATATTGAAACTGCTTCGATTGTTGCTGATTTAACACAGCCTGTAGATATTCCTGAAGGGCGTTGGATTGATTTACGACTTCAAGAGTTACCGCAAGGGGGGATTGATGAGCCTTAATAGTGATTTTCAGAAACTTTATGTTGATGGATTGATTACCCTTTATGAGTTAGATGCTAGTGCCTTAGGTGCTGGCATCTTACGTTTTCATGGGCATATTTCCTTTGCAGATTGGGAAAAAATTTATTCGACAGTTGATGCAAATATTAATCCTGATTCTCTCCAACCTACGGCTGATCAGCTTTTCGGCTCAGGCAGTGAAAAAGTTTGGTATCGAAATATCATTTGGCAAGGACAGACTTTTGAGCCGATGGCGCTTGAAGTATCCGGCTTAGAAATGCGCTCAGATGGTAAGGCTTCAGCACCAACACTTTCGATGGCAAACAATATCAATGGTATTCAAAATGCGGTCTCTGCATATTGTTTGCAATTTAATGATTTTGCAGGCGCAAAGCTTAAAGTTATCACCACACTTGCAAAGTATCTTGATGCTGAAAACTTTGGTTCAGGTAATCAAACTGCTGCAAATGAAGCAAAAGAACAGCTTTGGTATATTGAGCAAAAAACCTCTGAAAACCCGCAAGCAGTGACTTTTGAGCTTTCAAACCCCATTGATTTTGAGGGTTTGCGTATTCCAGTTCGACAGATTACATCGATGTGTCATTGGGCGACGATGGGAGATTATCGCGGTGAAGAATGTGGTTACACAGGTGTTGCAATGTTCACTGAAAAAGACGAGATAACAGACAACCCAGCATTAGACAAATGCAGTGGTCGGCTTACTTCATGCCGGCTGCGTTTCGGTGAAAACAAAGCGATTCCATTTGGTGGTTTTCCTGCTGCGAATTTATTGGGGTGATGTATGAAAATCACAGCTAAGCTAAAAAAAGCTATTCGATCTCATGCTGAAAAGTGTTTTCCACGTGAGTGCTGTGGCGTGGTTGTGAATGATCAATATATTGCATGTCGAAACATTGCTCAAAATGATCATCAGTTTGAAATCCATCATAAAGACTTAGCCAAAGCTGAAGATGTGGGGGAAATTCAAGCCTATGTACACTCACATCCCAATGCTTCAGCACAGGCATCTGATCTTGATTTACATCAAATAGAATTGCATGAAAAACCATGGGTGATTTGTGCTTATCCTGATCTTGAGTTTCAGATCTATGAGCCTTTCGGCTATAGGGCACCGCTTGTGGGGCGAAACTATCATCATGGTTGGCAAGACTGTTATTCAATCGTGCGTGATTTTTATCAGCGTGAATTGGGTATTCAGCTCATTGATTTTGAGCGTCAAGATCGTTGGTGGGAATCGGTAGAAAATGAATCACTGTATTTAGAGAACTTTTCCAAAGCAGGTTTTGTTGAAGTCAGTGATATGCAATATGGTGATGTACTTTTATGCAAAGTTGGACGTACTGAGCATGTGAATCATGCGGTAATTTGGCTCGGCGATAACGGAAAACTTAAATCTGAGCAGGCGGAACCGTGCATCGGGTCAGCTTTAATTTTACATCACCCATACGGACGCAAATCGGTGCGTGAAATCTTTGGCCAACAGTGGCAAGAACGTGTAGTTAAGGTGGTACGACATGCTCAAAACAATTAAATTGTATGGCATCTTAGCCAAGAAATTTGGTAAAGAATTTCAGCTTAATGTTGCAAACACACGTGAGGCAGTGCGTGCTTTATCTATACAAATACCTGGCTTTGAAAAGTTTATGTTACATGCACATGAACGTGGTTTAGAGTTTGCGGTTTTTCAGGATAAGCAAAATATCTCTGCAAAAGAATTGGATATGAATACAACTGCATCGGTCATTAAAATCGTGCCCCGCGTGATTGGTGCAGGTGGTAACAATGGGGTTTTGCAAACAATACTGGGTGCAGTGATGGTTGTGGTTGGTGCTGTTGCAATGGCATATGGCCAAGCATGGGGCGCAAATCTTGTTGGTGCTGGGATTGGTATGCTAATTGGTGGTGTAGCTCAAATGTTGATGCCAAAAGTCGACAATACACAAGATCAAAACAGCGATGGCAATAAAGCCAATTTTGGATTTGGTGGTGCGGTGACAACCGTCGCTCAGGGTAATCCAGTCCCGGTGTTACGTGGTCGGCGTGAGATCGGCGGCTTTATTGTGTCAGCAGGTCAATATCCTGAAGATTTAATGTAATTCAGTTTTTAGTTTTAGGCGCATTCAGCGCCTTTTTTATTGCTTAGGAAAAATTATGAGCGCAATGATCAAAGGCGAAAAAGCAGGTTCAAAAAAAGCAAGACAGGCTGTTGTTGCGCCCGATTCAGCACAATCTAAAACCTACATTAAAATTTTATATGGTTTATCAGAAGGAAAAATCAAAGGTTTAAGTCATGGCTTTCAATCGATTTATTTAGATGATACTCCGTTACATGATGCAAACGGCAACAGTAACTTTGAGAACATCACGGTTGATACTCGACTTGGCACGAATGACCAAGACTACATTGAAGGTTTTCCAGATATTTCATCTGAAACAGCGATTGGGGTAGAACTTAAATCAACATCCCCTTGGGTCAAAGCATTCACAAACTTAGACATGGATGCAGTTCGTGTACGTCTGAAATGGGGACCATTGCGTGAACAGAATCAAGAAAATGGTGATGTGAATGGCATTACGATCCAATATGCGATTGACGTTCAAACCGATGGGGGTACGTGGACTGAAGTTTTAAATACACAAGTAACTGATAAAACATCGGCGAACTATGAGCGTTCGCATCGCATTGACTTGCCTAAAGCATCTAAGGGTTGGCAGATCCGCGTGCGTCGTATCACACCAAATGCGACATCAGAATTTATCAGCGACAAAATGTATGTTGAAGCAGTCACGGAAGTGATTGATGCTAAGTTACGTTATCCCAATACAGCATTGCTTGGTTTGCAATATGATGCTGAAACATTCTCAAATGTTGCAAAAGTAGCAGTTGAATGTGATGGTATTGAAATTCTAGTGCCAACCAACTACAACCCTGAAACTCGACAATATCTAGGTTTGTGGAATGGCACATTTAAGCGTGCTTACACAAACAATCCAGCTTGGCATTTTTACGATGCATGTATTACAAAACGTTATGCTTTGGGTGATCGAATCAATTCATCTATGATTGATAAATGGTCGATTTATCGCCTTGCGCAGTACTGCGATCAACTTGTACCCGATGGCAGCGGCGGTGAAGAGCCACGTTTTACACTGAATGTTTATGAGCAATCACAAGAAGATGCTTGGACTGTACTATCAAAAATGGCGGGTGTATTTCGTGCTTTCATTTATTGGGATGGAAAGTCAATTGTTTGCGATGCAGATGTGCCGCAAGATACTTATTTTACATACACTTCCGCAAACGTCATTGATGGTTTATTTGAATACTCTGGCACACGTGCACGTGATCGACATACAGTTGCAAAAGTGGCATGGGATAACCCAAAAAATCGCTATAAAACAGAATACATTCCTGTACGTGATGAACCTGCAATTTCACGTCTCGGAATTCGTATTGCTGACATTTCGGCATGGGGTTGTACCTCAGAAGGACAAGCACAACGCGCAGGACTTTGGGCTTTAAAATCTGAGCAATATGAGACGCGTACAGTCACGTTTAAAGTCGGCTTAGATGGCTACATTCCGTTGCCAGGTAAAGTGATTGAAATTGCAGATCCGATTTTTGCAGGGCGTGCAAATGGTGGACGTATTTCAAAAGTCAGTACTGATTTAAGACAGATCACATTGGATCGTGACAATGTTGTGTGTAAAGCGGGTGATCGACTGGTTGTGAACGGTGAAGATGGTAAAGCACAGGCACGTGTCGTTCAGTCGATCAATGGTCGAATGGTGACTGTGGTTGCTGCATTTGATTCAGTTGCTCCGCAAAATGTGTGGGTCATTGATGCGCAAGATTTAGCAACGATGAAATTCCGTGTCGTATCGATCACACAAGATGAATCACATCAATTTACAATCACAGGACTGCAATACAATCCTGCTAAATATGATGCGATTGACTTCGGTGCAGTCATTGATGATCGTCCGATCACAATCATCACACCCACAGTTCAGGCACCTGTTGCTTCTGTTACTGTAAGTGCTGAGCACATGGTGCAGCAAGGTTTAACTGTTGCAACGATGTTGATCACATGGCCACAAGCACAAGCAGCCGTTAAATACTTGGTGGAGTGGCGTAAAGATGATGGATCGTGGATTAAATTACCATTAACAGGTAATAACTCAGTTGAAGTACAGGGCATTTATTCAGGCAATTATCAGGCACGTGTCACAGCAATTTCTGCTTTTGATGTCAGTTCTTTACCGACTTATTCTGCTTTGACTGAACTCAAAGGAAAAGCCGGACAGCCACCCAAATTGGCTTTCATTAAAGCCACAGGTACGATGTTTGGGATGAAAGTTGAGTGGGGATTTCCTGTGGTGGGTGCCCTTGATACTGCTCATACTGAAATTGAGGTGTCCACAACATCAAATGGTGCAAATGCTTCTGTTCAGGGATTATTTGCGTATCCGACGACAAGTACACAAATTCAAGGCTTAGCGGCAAATGTTACGCTTTGGTATCGAGGTCGTTTGATTGATCGAATCGGAAATATGGGTGATTGGTCGGATTGGACCAATGGGACTTCAACAGCACAAGTATCTGATATTTTAGATGCTCTGTCTGGGCAAATCACTGAAAGCCAACTACATAAGGACTTAACGACCAAAATTGATAAGATCGATACCATTGCAGGTTTAGATGGTGACATTGGAAATCTGATTGACAAGATTACCGAAGTTGAATCTGAAGTTAATGCAACAAATACTGCATTAAATAAAGAAACTCAAGACCGCATTAACGCAGTCAAAAATACCAGTGATAGTTTAACTCAGGAGATCATAGATCGAACCAAAGCAGATGCAGCAGAAGCTTTGGCAAGAACAGATGCGATCAATAAGGAAGTAAAGGATCGTCAAACTGCAATTAACACAGTCACAAGTAGTGTTGATAAAGAAGTGACTGATCGTATTTCAGCGGTAAAAACTGTGCAAGATGGCTTAACTGTTGAGATTCAAGATAGAAAAGCGGGTGATAGTGCTATTTTGAATGTTGTTGAAACATACAAGAAAAGTACGGATACATCAGTTGCAGCAGTACAGCAATCCGTTGAAGTTGTTGCGCGTGATTTATCTGCGACAGCCACTAAAACAGATGCTGTATATGCAATTACAATGCCGGCAACTGCTGACGCAACAGCACCTACAGCGGATAGTAGTGTGATTGCTGTATCTTGGACAATTCAATCCGCCATGGCAGATGCCGATTCAGCTTTAAGTCAGCGTATTGATGTCAATCTAGCGAAAATTGGTGAAAACTCTGCATTAATACAGTCTGAAACAACAGCACGCATTAATGCAGATTCTGCGATTGGTCAGCGTATTGATACATTGAACGCATCATTTAATGAAAATCAGGCGAGTATTCAACAAGAGTTAAAAGTTTTGTCTGATACAGACAAGTCACAAACTCAAGCGCTGAATACTTACATTTCATCAAATGATCAAGCCATGGCTTCGGTAGTCAGTGATATTAAAACGGTCACAGATAAGTCGAATGCTAATGCATCCAATATCAGCGGTTTAGATACTCGCTTAAAAGTGGCTGAAACAGATTCAGGAAAAGCACTTGAAAATAGTGCATCCGCTTTAACAACAGCAAATACTGCTGTATCAAAAGCAGATAGCGCTGCAAGTATTGCCAATCAAGCAACTGCTACTGCAAATGCAGCAAAAGGTACAGCAGATACAGCAATTTCAAATTCAGCTACTGCACTGAGTAAAGCAACTGCAGCTGCGGATCAGTCGAGTGCCAATGCTAAAGACATTACATCAATTAATACTCAACTTACTAATAAAGCCAGTGCAGGTGCTCTGTCTGAATTACAAGCAGATGTGAAAGAAATTGATGGGGTGGTGACTGCCAATGCACAAAAGTTAGATGGTGTTTATGCACAAGTTTCACCTGTTACTGCGGATTCAACTGAGCTGACAGTTGATAGTTCTTCAAATCAAGCTGGTGCTTGGACACTACAATCAGCTTTTGCTGAGGGTGATCTAGCCTTAAGTCAACGTATTGATACTGTGTCTGCTTCAGTCATTGATAACAAAGCACTGATTCAACAAGAAGTTACTGCACGTGCAGATGGGGATAGCGCAAATGCTCAGGCATTAAACTTGTATAAAGCGAGCAATGATTTAGCGCTTGCCGCTGTATCTGAAAAAGTAAATGTGGTGACGACTGATAATGCTGCCAATGCCTCAAAAATTACAGCACTAGATAGTCGATTAGTCGTTGCGGAATCAGATGCTAGCACTGCAAAAACTAATGCCGCAACTGCGATGAGTAAAGCTGAAACAGCAGTGGCACAATCAAGTGCAAATGCATCAAAAATTGATTCATTAGTTGTTGATTTGGCAGGCAAAGCGAGTGCTGGTGCTTTAGATTCTGTGAAAACAGATGTGAAAAATCAAGGAGATCAAATCACAGCAAATACAGAGCGCTTGAATGGCGTTTATGCAAAAGTTACACCAGTAACTTCCGATACAACTAAATTAACGGCTGATAGTGGAACTGTAGATGCGGCATCTTGGACATTGCAAAGTGCTTTTGCTGAAAGTGATTTAGCTTTAAGTCAGCGCCTTGATATTACGCAAGCGCAAGTGAATGACAATAAAGCTGCAATTGTGACTGAGCAAACAGCACGAGTTGATGCAGATTCAGCCATTGGTCAGCGTATTGATGTTGTGCAGTCTGATTTTCAAAACAATAAATCTGTTGTTGAGAGTCAGATCAAGACCCTATCAGATGCGCAATCAGCACAGTCGAGTCGAATTGATACAGTTCAAGCATCTACTGCAACAGCTCAAACGACTGCAAATGATGCGTTATCCAAAGCGAATACAGCAAATACCAATCTTGCGACTGTGCAAACCAAAGTTGATGCGGTCACAACTGCACAATCTGCTACGGCTTCAAAAGTTGATACGATTCAGTCAACTGTGAATGGAAATACAGCAAGTATTCAAGCTCAACAAACATCAATCAATGGCTTGACTGCACGGGCAACATTGAGGTTGCAATCAGGTAATTTGATTGGTGGTGTGGGTATTGAAAATGATAGCAAAACTGTTGATTTCATCATCCAGGCCAATAAGTTTGCAATTGGTGCACCCAGTGGCGTTTCAGGTGTTTCTAATGCTTATGCATTTATTTATCAATCAACAGCTTACACTTTGCCGAACGGTACGATTATCCCAAAAGGTCTTTATTTGGATGATGCATACATTGGATCAATCAATGCTAATAAAATTCACGCTGATAGCTTAAGTGCAATCAGTGCGAAACTTGGCACGATTTACTCCGATAACTATGTGCAAAACAAATCAGGTTGGGCAATTAGCAGTAAAACGGGAACATTTGAAATGAATAGCTCAACAAGTCAAAGTCAAACACAAGTGTCTGGTAATGGTTTAAGAGTGATTGATAGGAATGGTGTTGTGCGAATTGAAATCGGAGAGTGGTAATGCTGAGGATTAGAGATGAGCAAGGACGTTTAGTGCTTGATGATCAAATGTTGGTTGGGAGGTATTTAACAAGTTTGGAAATCGCTTGGAATGATAAAAGTGAACATCAGGTGGTACATGAAGGCTTTTCGAAAGGAAAGCCTTTTTTTCAGATCTACAATCCGAATTCGCATTACTTAAATTGTTATAGCTCAGTTTTTGGTAATCACTCATATATTGATATTCAATTTTCAGGAAATACAGCTGTATGCAAGCAAATTTTTGCAGATGGCGTGGGGGATTCATTTGTCGATATGAAGAAAAACATTGTGATCTATTTTGGAATTTATTGATGGCGATTAAGTTTTTTATTAAATCAAAAAATGGCAATGCTTTGATTGATGACACATATCGAACTCTTTCATTAACTTCGGTAAGAACAATAGCACAAAGCAATAACATTGAAATTAAGCGTAATAGCTTTTCAGTTTTGGCTTTGTCATGTCAAACCGAAGGCGTGATGATGCTTGGTGCAAGTTATGCAAATGGTTTTTCTTGGAAGTCACTCGATCACTATACAACCAAAGGTGAGCTGAAAATTTATGAGTTTAGTGATGTTGAAGTTTTAAGAGATCCTGTTGGCATCAATATTCGAAACTCGCTTGGTGTTCTTGTTTTTTCATCAAAATTAAAGCCACTGCGGGTTGTACATCATCAAAGTGGTGTGATTAAAGATGTTTGGCAAGATGAGGTTTTATATGAAGCCAATCTTGATCCTTCTCGAAAATATGCAGTTGTTTTAGGAAATCTACCATTTAGTTTGTCTGTTAGTCGTGATGTGGTGTATGCGCGAGCCTTGACAATCACGACACAAGATAACGGTTATACAAAAGTGCAATTTAAACAATTTAGCTATGAAGCACAAACCGGTGCAGTCCGAGGAAATATTGCTGTTTCAGGTTTTTACAGCTTTCAGATTATTGATGTCACAACCTATTAAGAGGTCATATGAATGCAATTTTATTAAATGAGCAAAGCAGATTGATGCGTGAAATGATGATATATGCAATGAAAGACAGTATGAGTCATTCGTATTTCACAACAAGCTGTAAAATTTTTTATTTGAATTTAAGTGATGTATTTCTACATTGTAGTTATATGAATTTTTAATAGCTATCGAGAGGTGGCTTTTTTATTGTCAATAATAAGGAAAAATCAATATCAAAAACTCCTGTTGCAATAGGTAATGAGCAATTATGGGAAAGCCTAGTTCGTTAAAGCAGCCTTGCACCAAATGGTGAAGTTGTTCAAATAGATGTTTGAGTTTTTAAAATATTATTTATAATCATGTTTTTATTTTCAATATGATTTTTAAATATGGGGTGTATTTTGAAAAATAAAATTATTTATTTAGTATCAGCATTCATGTTGAGTGGAAGTGTTTTTGCAAATACAGATCCTCAGATTCAGTTATTGAAAGAAATTTATCAGCAAGGTAAAAAATTGGAAAAAGGAGATGAGTTATTAGCTTTGTATTATGATAAGAGTTTAGAGCAGGCTCAAAACAATTTAAGAGAAGGTAGATGGCAAGATTGTGGTCAAGCTTGGCAGGATCAAATGTGGCAAAGCCAAGATCCGGAATATCGTCAAAAACCTTCTTTTCAAAAAGTAGGACAAAACCTTGTGAAAGTAACACTAGCTCCTTATGGTGAATTCTATAAAGAGAAGAAAGTGACTTATAGAGTTGATTGCCAGGGAAATAGATGCAAAATCTCAGATATCATTGATGGGGATGGCTCACTCAAAAAAGCATTACTTAATCAATGTAGATGAGCTTGAACCTAAGTAAAAAATTGAAACACACCACCTTCGGGTGGTTTTTTATTGCCAAAAATTAGGGGGCATACGTGAATGAGCCAAGCGCATCACTTTGGAAAAAGTTAAATGAAGTATCAGATCGACTGCAGAGAGTATCAGAGCAGTTGGTGGAAACTAATGCAATTAATAAAGGGTATCACCAGGCACTTGATCAGCAACGAGTAAAAGTGGAACTGCTTGAGCAGCAAAACCATAAAGCACAGGGTGCGATTGCGATGTTGAAGTGGGGGCTTGGTGTGGTGCTGACTGTTGCATTGTCTGGTGGCACATGGACCATCAATTCAATTAATCAACTTAAACAAGATATGGCGATTATGCAAAGCCATCGAGAGGATAATAAATGAAATTAATCAATGAAAACCCATGGCAATACCTAAGCGTGAAGCTCCCAATGTTGGGAGCTTTTTTTATGCTTGTTGTTTTGGTTTTACAATGGGCTTTAGACTACAAAATTATAGATGGTGATACTGCTGCTATTGTTGCGAGCACTATAATCCCCGCTTTGACTTGGCTTGGTCGCAAGATTGCACAGCCAAATTTACACAATGTAAATCAATTTGTCACAGTGACAGCTGGGCACTCAAATGTAGATCCAGGAGCAGTGAATGGAAAATTTAAAGAAGCTGAATTGGTTGCAAAGTTCCGTAATGCTGTTGCTCATTATTTAAGTGAAGCAGGCATTGCAATCAAAACTGATGGTATCGGTTCTGATAACCATAATCTGAATACAGCAATCAAATTGATCAAAGGCTCTGATGTTGCTGTTGAATTTCACATGAATGCAGCAAGCAACAAGGCAGCTTACGGTATTGAAACTATTGCACTAGCAAAGGATAAGAAATTAGCACAAGACTTATCAAAAGTTGTGGCCAAAGCATTTAATTCAAAACTTCGTGGTGATGATGGGTGGATTGATCAGTCACAATCAGCGCGTGGAAAGCTTGGATTTATTAGTAATGGTGGCTTAATCGTTGAGCTCGGTTTTATCTCAAATGAAGCTGAGCTAAAAATGTTTAATGAAAAGTACTGGTTAGCTGCACGTGATGTTGCAGATGTCTTGATTCATCATGTGAAATAATACCGTTATATATAGTTTTTAAGATCATAGACTGTTAAATTAAGTTATTGGGTAAGAGATGATTTTACCCAATATTTTTTGACTCTTTAACACATTAATAAAATCAATAGGTTATAGACATGATTTAAAACTTGGGTATTTTGATATTTTAAGTTTTAACTCACTGTTATATCTTTAATTTTACTATATTATTACTGTTCACTGCCATGTAGGCAGCTTAGAAAATACAGCCAAAAGTTATATCGGTTAGTGGCTTGTTCACTGCCATGTAGGCAGCTTAGAAATAAATATCTTTATAAATTTTATACTTCAAGTGGTTCACTGCCATGTAGGCAGCTTAGAAAATCGCGAATATCTAGACCATGTGTCATAGATGGTTCACTGCCATGTAGGCAGCTTAGAAATAAGCCATAATATTCCTGTGCCATGTCCGTTTGTTCACTGCCATGTAGGCAGCTTAGAAAACCCACTGTTTGAGCATGTGTAAGCGTAGGCGGTTCACTGCCATGTAGGCAGCTTAGAAAACCTTCATATTTTTTACTAACATTAATAGCATGTTCACTGCCATGTAGGCAGCTTAGAAATCAACGTATAGAAACAATGGTTAAAACTGCACGTTCACTGCCATGTAGGCAGCTTAGAAATGCGAGCCCTCGGCGACCAAAAACGCCTTGGCGTTCACTGCCATGTAGGCAGCTTAGAAACACTCCAATTCCAAAGACTAGCTTCTTTGAATGTTCACTGCCATGTAGGCAGCTTAGAAAGGTGAAGCTAAGGCTCAATTTGTTGAATCTGAGTTCACTGCCATGTAGGCAGCTTAGAAAGTCTGACTTTTCAAGCTCAACTTTATTTTGTTGTTCACTGCCATGTAGGCAGCTTAGAAAATTACTTAATTCCTCGCTTGCCATTAAATTGTGTTCACTGCCATGTAGGCAGCTTAGAAAAAGGTCTAAACAAGTGATAATGTTGTCCAATAGTTCACTGCCATGTAGGCAGCTTAGAAAATCGGGAGAATAACCAAAACCCTTATTTTTTAGTTCACTGCCATGTAGGCAGCTTAGAAATGCAGCAAATGCCAACATTTCGGTACCGAGAGGTTCACTGCCATGTAGGCAGCTTAGAAATTTATCTATTTTAGACTGAATAAAATCATTTTTGTTCACTGCCATGTAGGCAGCTTAGAAAAAATAGGTTATGACCTTGAAGAAATTTTGTTGGTTCACTGCCATGTAGGCAGCTTAGAAAGTGCAAGATGCATTAAATACGGGTGTGCTGTATGTTCACTGCCGTATAAGCAGCTTAGAAACATGTAATCAGATATCTTAAAGTGAGTGCAATGAAGGTGAGTGAGATTTGAAATTAAAATATCTATGTTTGTTCTGTATAACTTGTTTTATAAGTTGCACACTTTGATATTATTTACTTCTTTTAGTATTAATAGATAAAACCCAATGCTGTTTTTGGCAACGCTCACATATTTCATTAATTTTTTTAATTAAACGAGTATTTCCACAGAACATACAGGAATAAAACCTTTCTGGGTAATAATCAATAGTTTGTTTATATTCATTTGGAAAAATTGGAAGCCCCCATTTTACTTCACTATCATGAAATGGAATCAAGCTTAAGCAACCCTCGGTTTCTAATAATGCAATTTTTATCTGCCCTAGATGCTCAACTTGCTGTTGGCGCATTTCAGAAAAAAACTCATCATAAGAATATTTTTCATTTTTAATACCCTCTAAAACCAACATACCATCTTGAACAATATACATAGGCTTGCCTTCTAGCAAACTTTCTATTTTTTTTGATTTCATTGTTAAATAAGTTGTACATCGGTACAGTACTAGAATACTAACAAAAACAGTAAGAGCTTGTATAAGAGGAAGATCTTCTGTAAACATTGGATCACCAGCAATTGATCCTAAACATAAGATAATAGCAATTTCGAAAATCGAAAGTTGTCTTACGCCACGCTTACCAGAAAACCTTAAAAAGATAATAATCATCAGATACATGATGATACATCTTAAAATGATTTCAAGAATAAAGCTAAATGATGAATCGTGAATAAAAATTCTAAACAGTTCCATTATTAAAATTCTTATATAAATAACTATAGTTTACTCTAATTGGGAGTATAATTTCTTTATCAGTTTTATAATCAAAGCTGATAATTAGAAAAGATCAACTCCAGCCTAACTTCTTCCCATAAAAACATTAAAAAAACTATTGCAAATTTGAGTCAACGAGATTTTATTTATCATCAATAATAAAATTGCTACATAGATCTAATCTATTCATGCTTTTTGCATTTTAGAATTTTATAGATCCCAGATCAAAATTTTCTATGGTCAAAGTAGTAGATAATTGTGCTATATTTATTGGGCTATCAGACCGATTTAGAAGTAACTCTAAGTCGGTTTTCTGCTATTTATAACTGTGGATAACTTTTGATTTACGCCAATAGTTCGCCAAATTATTTTAAGTTATTGTATTTTATTGTTAAAATTAACATGCCAAATGTTGGCGATAAAATCACTGTAAACATCACTACTGAAGCCTCTGTACCTGCGGCAGTTGCTAAATAAGATAAAGCCTTATTTTTGTTGTAAATTAAAGCATTCAATTTTGAGTGCTTTTTTTGTATCGGTGTAAAATAT
Organism: Acinetobacter sp. 251-1; assembly: GCF_030329305.1. Classification (NCBI taxonomy): domain Bacteria; kingdom Pseudomonadati; phylum Pseudomonadota; class Gammaproteobacteria; order Moraxellales; family Moraxellaceae; genus Acinetobacter; species Acinetobacter sp. 251-1. The sequence goes on from NZ_JACANS010000007.1 coordinate 125,133, forward strand.
GCTAGACAATGATTTTTGACTGTTTTATTTTTTAGATTGTATGGAAGAGTCAGCTTTTAAATACTTTTATTTAGTATTTAATAAGCATTAAATATATTCAGGGATGGTTTGTATGAATTTAAAAGTTACTGCGTTGGCGGTATTTTTGCTTATGCCATTATTAGATGGTTGTGTTGCAAATCAAATGGTGACTGCCAAGGAGCAATTAACACCAAGTCAACGATTATCTGCTCAGGCTTGGCTAACCACAGCTGCAAAAGATCAGAATACCCAGAATGTTGCATTAACAGATGCCCGTGCTAAAAACTTTGTCGGTTATGCGTATTTTAAAAATGATGGTACTTTTAAAATGTATAATTTAGATGATACACCAAAAATGCAAGGGACGTGGTCAGTATCTGAAGATGGTAAAACCCGTACCATTACTGCGATGAATGCGGAAGGGAAAGTGTTCTTTACCCGTGTCGTCGATATTGTGACTCTAAATGCAAAAGAATTTACCTACCGTGTTAAAGCACAAGATGGGACTTTTGTAGATATTGTGCATCTGCCAACACAGCATCTGCAACCAAAGTAACTATTCGATTATAAGCGATATAAAAGAGCCCGTTTTTTAATAAAAATGGGCTCTTTTACCTGTAATTAAGTCAACTGATTATAAAAATTTGTCAATACTTGTGGGGATTTTTGTTCAAGTTCTGGCGCATATTGTTCATTGTCAAAACGTAAATGTGGGATATCAAATCCTGCTTTCCGTAGTTCACACGTATGCCCAATCAGCCATTTCTCCATGCTGTCAGCAGCCACTTCGACATGAAACTGTAGTGCTAAAATATTAGTACCCACTCTAAATGCCTGATTTGGATATATTTCAGAGCTTGCTAATAATTCTGCATGCTCAGGTAAGTCAAATGTATCACCATGCCAATGGAGGACTTTAGTTTCACCTAAAACATAGAGTGGGTTATTTTTTACATCATTGATCTGTAATGAACTCCAACCAATCTCTTTTTGAGGTCCAGCATAGACCTTAGCCCCCAAAGCATGTGCAATGAGTTGAGCGCCTAAACAAATGCCGAGCGTAGGTAGGTTTTTACTTAAGCGTTGTTTTAAATATTCAATTTCATCTTTTAAAAAAGGGTAGTCTTCAGTTTCATACACACCGATTGGACCACCTAAAATAATGGTCAGACCTTCAAATTCGAGTGCTTGCTTGAGGTCATCTACACCCGCTTCAAAATAACGAATACGATAGCCCAATTCATAAAACGTATCTTCAAGAATACCTAAATCCTCAAAAGCTAAATGTTGGATGGCATAAATCGTTTTATTAGGAAAATTATTGTGCGTCATAATCTGTAATCGAATTCAATTTTGAAATACTGTAGCAAAAGACTTTATAAAAATAAAAGTAATTTCCCAGATTGAAAGTAGTCTTTGAGTTACATTGATCGAAATAAAAAAGCAAAATTCGGTTATATTTTATTTGCTCATATAGGTCTAGGTGTTTAATTTTTATGATTTATTTGCTGTTTTAATGCTAAATTAATCATATGCTTACTCGATGCTAAGATGGCTTCTTTGGTCTCAAGATCTATTATACTTCGCGCCAATAAAATTGCACCAACCAATTGAGACATAAAGCCCCAAGCCAGCTGTTCATCGCCCAAGTGTTCAACAAAAAGTTGATAGCCACGCATAAGTTCTTGTTGATAGACCAGTTTGATATCCGTTTCAGCACGAGCAACTTCTGCGGCAAGTGCAGGTAAAATACAACCTTGCGCAGGTTGGTCTACATGGTGTTGTGATAAATAGCGCTCAAGTTCAAAATCAACCCATGCTCCAACTTCATAATGTGGATTTTTTTGCCACAGGTGAATACTGCGTTGTAATTCATTTTCCACCAAAGCTTTAAATAATTCATTTTTTGAGGAAAAATGAGAATAAAAAGCACCACTGGTGGCACCTGACGCTTTCATAAAGCTGTCGACACCTGTAGCATTAAAGCCATTTTTTTTAGCCAATTGTCCACTTTTTGCTAAAAGTTCCTGACGTTTTTCTTGTTTATAGCCTGTTTTATAACGCATAAAGCTCCATCAATATTTTTCTTGACGCTGTCGAAAAACTATAACATAGTGATCGTTATAGTAACGATCGTTATTTTATAAAAATATGCATAAGGGAAAATAAATGTCTAGTTGGAAAACACAGGGAAAAAAAGTGGCATTGGTGATCGGTGCTGGCGATGCTACAGGTGGTGAAATTGCCAAACGCTTTGCTCTAGGTGGTTATATTGCATGTATGACACGCCGTAATTCCGATAAACTACAACCATTGATTGAAGAAATTGAAGCACAAGGTGGTATAGCTTACGGTTTTGGATCAGACGCACGCAAAGAAGAAGAGGTTATTCAACTCATTGAAAAAATAGAGACTGAGATTGGTGCAATTGATGTGATGGTCTTCAATATTGGGGCAAATGTTCCGTGTAGTATATTGGAAGAAACTGCCCGTAAATATTTTAAAATTTGGGAAATGGCGTGTTTTGCTGCATTTTTAGTCGGCAGAGAAGTGGCTAAACGCATGGTGACGCGACAACAAGGTACCATTATTTTTACGGGTGCGACCGCAGGAATGCGCGGTTCTGCTTATTTTGCAGCTTTTGCGGGGGCAAAACATGCTTTACGTGCTTTGGCACAAAGTATGGCACGAGAGTTAGGACCACAAAATATTCATGTCGCGCATGTCGTTGTGGATGGTGCGATTGATACTGATTTCATAAAAAATAATTTTCCTGAAATGTATGCCAAAAAAGACCAAGATGGTATTTTAAATCCTAAGCATATTGCTGAAAATTATTGGCATATTGCCCAGCAACCGAGAGATGCTTGGACGCATGAGTTGGATTTACGCCCTTGGATTGAACAGTGGTAAGTTGAATACAATATCCTATTATTTATATAGTGACTAATAAAAAGTAAGTTAATCGTTGAAGGATGAGCAAAGAATGAAAATGATTGAATTTTATTTTGATGTTGGGAGTCCATATAGTTATGTGGGCTTTCACCAAATTCAAAAAATTGCTGATCAATATCAAGCGAAAATCATTTGGAAGCCTATTTTGTTAGGTGCTGTTTTTAAAGCGACAGGTAATAATAGCCCAATGGCTGTACCCGCCAAAGCACGCTATTCATTGTTAGATTTAAAACGGTGGGCAAAACTTTGGAATATTCCTGTCAAAATGAATCCAAATTTTCCCATTAACACCTTAAATGCTATGCGTTTAATTACAGCAACGCAGCTTTTTGCACCAGAACAGTTTTTGACTGTTTTAGAAGGTGTTTTTAAAGCAATGTTTGGTGAGCCACGTAATTTAAATGAGTGGAGTGGATTGCTACAAGTTGCTCAAGATGCTGGTTTAGAGGCTGAACAAGTCGAAGCGTGGCTAAATGACGAAAAAGTTAAAAATGAACTTAAGTTTTTAACCGAAGAAGCTGTGAATCGTGGTGTATTTGGTGCACCGACATGGTTTGTGAATGATGAAATGTTTTGGGGGATAGATCATTTGCACTTTGTGGAAAGTGTTTTACAAACTCTTTAAGCCAATAAGTTCAGATCTATTGAAAATTCCGCATTTATTTCCCTAAGTGAGGAATTTTTGTATTTTTAAATTTTCTTAAACATGCTTAAAATAAATACTGAAAATTAAAATGATTTTGTATTTCAAAATAATGTGAATGAAAAATGAATGATCTAATTAAAATTGCAATCGTTGGTGTAGGCGGTCGAATGGGGCATCATTTGCTACAAACTATTTATGCATCTGGTTATCTAGGTGCAGCAATTGCACGTTCAGGAAGTTTTATTGTTGGGCAAGATGCTGGAGAATTTTCTGGTTTAGGGCAGATTGGTTTAAAGATTATCGATGATTTACAGCAAGTTATTGATGATGTTGATGTCGTAATTGATTTTTCAACTTTAGCTTCAACACTGAAGCATATTCAAATTTGTGAACAAAGTGGAACACCTATTGTTATTGGTACAACAGGTTTTAATGCAGAACAATTAGGGGTTATTCAAAAAGCATCAAAAAAAATTGCGATTGTTCTCTCCGCTAATTATTCAGTAGGTGTCTATGTTTCTGTAAAATTAGTAGAGTTAGCAACTAAAATACTCCAAAAATCAGTCGATATTGAAGTCTTAGAAGTACACCATCGGCATAAAATAGATGCACCATCAGGAACAGCACTGATGTATGGTGATGTTATTACACAAGTTTTAAACCATGATTTAGCAGATGTTGCTGTATATGGACGTGAAGGTATTACTGGTGCGCGTAAACAAAAAACAATAGGCTTCTCTACAGTTCGTGGTGGAGATATTGTGGGTGAACATACGGTGATGTTCTTGGGAAATGGTGAACAGTTAGAAATTTCTCATAAAGCAATGAATCGAAAACACTTTTCAAATGGGGCATTACAAGCTGCTTTGTGGTTGATTCAGCAAAAACCAGATTTATACGATATGAATGATGTTTTACGTTAAGTGAATATAACTGAGGGCTATATTCCTTTTCATTACAAAGAATGAGTGATAATTAAAAGATCAAAAATGGATGAAAATATGCAAAAGCTTGCAATGTTACAGCAGCAAATTTGTGAGAAATATTACTCTAAATGTAATCCTATAAAGCCAAATGAAATGGTTGCGATTGCTTTACAGACGCTCGGTCAGCAACCTATAAATGGATCTCGTGTGATCCTGCGTGAGGGAGAAATGATTTCATGGTTTATTTTTTGTGGTGAATACTCAGAGGCAGTTGATTTTTATCAACCCATGCATGCATCGCATTTGGATCAATATTTACCTCAAGTGATACCATATCTTGCTCTTGATCATGGTTTTAATTTTATTATTGATGATGACGGTTATGAAGATGTGTCGTGTGAAATGACAGAAAAAAATTAATATCTATCTTTTTGATCTTTGTGGATGTAATACAAGATTTTAAAATATAAAAAATTTCGTTTATTTTGGATTTAAATTTTGTTTGATTAAAAATTAAAGCGAACCAAAGTCCGCTTTAATTACTTGAAATCTATATTTTAACTTAGAAGAAGCCCATTGCTTTGGTTGAGTAGCTTACAAGTAAGTTTTTGGTTTGTTGATAATGATCAAGCATCATTTTATGGTTTTCACGCCCAATACCAGACTTTTTATAACCGCCAAATGCTGCATGTGCAGGGTAGATGTGATAGCAGTTTGTCCAAACGCGACCAGCTTGAATCGCACGACCTGCACGATAAGACGTATGCGCTGAACGAGACCAAACACCAGCACCTAAACCATACATTGTGTCATTGGCGATACGAATTGCATCGTCATAATCTTTAAATGTGGTTACAGACAAAACGGGTCCAAAAATTTCTTCTTGGAAAATTTTCATGCTGTTGTCGCCTTTAAAAATGGTCGGTTCAATATAGAAACCTTGACCCACTTCTTGACGATCGCCACCACCTGTGAGGATTTGCGCGCCTTCAGCACGACCTGTTGCAATACAACCCAAGATCTTGTCTTGTTGCTCTTGCGATGCTTGTGCACCAATCATGGTATCGGTATCTAAAGGATGACCAGTTTTAATACGTTTAACACGTTCAACTGCCATTTCTAAGAATTGATCTGCGATGCTTTCTTGAATCAATGCACGTGAAGGGCATGTACACACTTCACCTTGGTTCAAGGCAAACATGGCAAAACCTTCTAAAGCTTTATCAAGATAATCATCTTCTTTATCCATGACGTCTTCAAAGAAGATATTTGGTGATTTACCACCCAGTTCAAGTGTCACTGGAATGATATTCTCAGTGGCATATTGCATGATCATTTGCCCCACTGCTGTTGAACCTGTAAATGCAATTTTTGCAATACGTGGATTGGTTGCAAGTGGGCGACCAACTTCAACACCATAACCATTAACAATGTTTAAGACACCAGCAGGTAAGATATCCTGAATCAGTTCAGCTAAAACTAAGATACTTGCAGGAGTTTGTTCAGCAGGCTTGAGTACAATACAATTTCCCGCAGCTAAAGCAGGTGCAAGTTTCCATGCTGCCATTAAAATAGGGAAGTTCCATGGAATAATTTGCCCAACAACACCTAAAGGCTCATGGAAGTGATAAGCAATCGTATCTTCGTCAATTTCAGAAATACCGCCTTCTTGTGCGCGTAGGCAACCCGCAAAATAACGGAAATGGTCAATACACAGTGGAATATCTGCTGCCAGTGTTTCACGAATCGGTTTGCCATTTTCCCAAGTTTCAGCAACAGCAAGAAGTTCTAAATTTTCTTCTAAACGATCTGCAATTTTTAATAGAATATTTGAACGTGTCGTTGGTGAGCTGCTGTTCCATTGTGCTTTGGCTGCATGTGCAGCATCAAGTGCGAGTTCAATATCTTCAGCAGAAGAACGCGGGACTTTGGTAAAAGCTTGACCATCGACAGGTGAAATATTTTCAAAATATTCACCTTTTACTGGTGCAACCCATTTGCCGCCAATAAAGTTTTCATATTGAGTTTTAAAGTGAACTTTTGAACCTTCAGTATTTGGATTTGCATAGCGCATAAGAATTTCCCTTTACTTATTTTAACATTGCATGGATGACGATTTTTTTCATCCGTTCTTTTGGTTGATTTGAGATTAAGAAATATAAGGTTGGAAAAAGGTTGGCATTAAAAAAATGATATTTGGCTTATGCTTTAAATTTTGGTCGTATTTTATTTTTAATCAAGACATTTAAAAATGAGATCGGTGTTAAATTGATTTACGCTTTGGTATTAAATGTCTTGACCATGACTGAGTATTTTGCGAACAATAGATTGAAGGTTCAACAAAAGTAAAATGGCACGTTATACGTTAATCATCACATGGATGTAAAAGGGTGTTGAATATGCAAAGTTTAATGCAAAAGCGTCAACAAATTGAAAAATTTAGACAAAGTAGTAGTTTATCTTTGTATCAAGCTGATCAATTAGGGCAAAGTATTGCAAGTTCTTGGCAGCGTTCTAAACAGGCAGCAATTCCTGTTGATCGAGAAGCTGCGCCGTTACAAATTCAAAAACAGAAAAATGAAACAAATAAAAGCAGTTTAGATGTTGCACTTGCAGCGTGTAGTGAAGAATTGAAACATATTGCTGAACAATCGTCTATGGTGATTGCAGTGGGGGATATTGGTAGCACCATTGTATGGTCAGCAGCCAGTGGTAAGATGCGCAGTGCTGCCGAAAAAGTTCATTTTGTAGAAGGTGGGCAGTGGCGTGAAGATTTGGTTGGCACCAATGCTTTGGCTTTATCGTTAAAAACACAACAGTCGAGTTGCGTATTTTCCAATGAACATTATATGAGCTCTATCCATGATTGGGTTTGTTATGCAGCGCCCGTGATCGACCCCTATTCGAAAAATGTTTTGGGTGTTATCGACCTTTCTACAACATGGAGTAATCATAATAGTTTGGGTTTGTTGGCAGCTGAACGTTGTGCCTCTATTTTGCAATCTGCACTATTAAATTATCAGCAACAACATTTATTTATCCGTGCTTTTACCATCCCTCAAGTGTTGTTTAACGGTAAAATTGTGGTCTTAACACCTCGTCAGATTGAAATCTTAACGATTTTGGCATTGTGCCCACAAGGATTAAACTTAGAAGGTTTGCATCAAGCGTTGTATGGTGAACGTAAAGTCAGTATGGGGACTTTAAAAGCAGAGATGTCACAGCTACGTGAAATTTTAGGCGGAATGTTGGGTTCACGTCCTTATCGTTTATTGGCGCAAGTTGAGGCAGATTTTTTACAAGTCGAGCGTGCTTTAGATGCAGGCTATACTGAGTCAGCATTAAAGTTATGTCGAGGCGTTTTTTTAGCAAAAACCGAAAGCCCTTTTTTATGTGCATGGCGTGATTGTTTAGAGTCACGTTTGAGTGAAGCCATTTTTAAAGCCAACGAGGCTGATGTTTTATTAAAACATTTGGCACATTTTCCTGAAGCGATTGATGCAGTAGAACGTTTAATTGAACTTACACCATTGGGGCATCCAGCACATCAGATGTTATTAAAATATAGAGAAGAACATTAACCATGATTATTTTAGATCATTTAAACTAATACAAAATGAAGAAGCTGTTTTACACAGCTTCTTTCAGCATTGATTTAGTCACACTCAAGCTTGAATCTCATCCTATTTTTTGTTTCAGCCATTGAAATAAGCTTTCATAGACTTGAATGCGTACCGGTGATGCTGACAGCACTAAATCATGTAATCCATTCTTAATTGTAATGACAGTGACATCACCTTGTAATTTATTTGCGTATTTTTCAATGTCTTTCACGTCTAAAATAATGTCACTGGTTTTAGCAGCTCGATTCATACGTTTAGGAGCTTTGGTTTGGTGCGAATGCATCACAAGTGTTGGAATATCGATTTTTGCACCTGCATGAATTTCTTTTTGTGCTTCAAAAATGGCATGTACAAAACTTAAATACACTTTAGGATATTTTGTCGGTTTCCATGTCAGGTTGAAGTCCCATTCTCCAGACAAGTCTTTGTGTAAACTTGGGACATAATTTTTATTTAATTCACTTGGGAATTTCAAATTTGGGAATTTTTGTCCTAGCTTACTTAAACGAGGCAGTGCTAATTTTTTCTTTAAAATATTCATATTAAAGTCATAAAATGGACTGTTACACCATAAAGCTTTAATCGTTGGATGGTCTAAGTGGTGTGCAGCAAAAAGCGTGGCAATCAGCCCACCTGTGGAATGTCCTGCCAAGACTACACTTTCATGCTGTTCCGATGCAATAATATCGAGGGCTTGATGGATTTCGGCATCGTATTCATTTAAGTTTTTTACATAATAATATTTCTGATGCGGACGATATGAGCGCCCATATTTTCTAAGATCAAGCGCATAAAAATCATAGCCATGTTGATTAAACTGCTCAGCCATTTCCTTTTGAAAAAAATAGTCAATAAAACCATGAATATATAAAACAGCTTTGTTGGTTTGTTGAGCAGCTTTCTTACGAATCAGCGTCGCAACCACTTTGCCTTGATCATCATCAGGAAAATCTAAAGTGACTTGTTCAAAGCCTGTACCGAGAATGTCAGGCATATAATTTAAAGTTTGTGAGTTCAACATTTTTACTGACATCCAATTTGTGAGCTATGAATGATCATAAAACGTTTTGGTTGAATGGTGAAGTTTTTACAAGTTGAATATGTTTGATTTTTGAGTTTACTGTTTTTATTGAATATTCATCGCAATAAAAAAAGGGAATATCTATCAAGATATTCCCAAGGCTAGCCAAAATAAAGCAAAAAGGGAGAGTGTTACATTGCCGCCTCAAAAATACCAATAACCTGTGCATCTGTTGCTTTACGTGGGTTGGTCAACATACATGCGTCTTTTTGTGCATTTGCTGTCATCACGGCATGATCTTCGGCTTTGACCCCAAGTTCTGCTAAACCAGACGGAATACCAATTGATGCTGATAATTCACGAATTGCCGTAATTGCAGCATTCGCGGCTTCAGTTTGTGTTAAACCATGCGTATTGATACCCATTAGTTGTGCAATTTTTGCGTAGCGATCTGGGCAAGCAATTAAGTTAAATTCACAGACATGAGGCAGTAAGATTGCATTACAAACGCCATGTGGAAGGTTGTAGAAACCGCCCAATTGATGCGCCATGGCATGCACATAGCCAAGAGAGGCGTTATTAAAGGCCATGCCTGCGAGATATTGTGCATACGCCATAGCATCACGTGCTTCAATATTTTCACCGTTTGCAACCGCAGGACGTAACCATTCACTGATCATGGTAATGGCTTTTTCAGCACATGCGTCTGTAATTGGATTTGCTGCTGTAGATACATAGGCTTCAACGGCGTGTGTTAATGCATCCATCCCTGTTGCAGCAGTCAAAGCCGCAGGTTTTGCAATCATCAGTTTAGGATCATCAATAGCAACGAGTGGTGTACAACGCCAGTCGACAATTGCCATTTTAACATGGGTATCTGTATTGGTAATAATACAGAAACGGGTCATTTCAGATGCTGTACCTGCGGTTGTATTAATGGCCACTAACGGCGTCATAGGTACTTTACTTTGGTCAATCCCTTCATAATCACGGATATGTCCACCACCTGCTGTGACTAAGCCAATCCCTTTCGCGCAGTCATGCGATGAGCCGCCACCTAAAGAAACAATAAAGTCACAGCCGTTTTCATTATATTCATTCACACCATTGTGAACGTTAACATCTGTAGGATTGGGTTCTGCGCCTGGGAAAACATGGCTGTCTACGCCAGCATCTTTTAAGTAATTAACAATAATGTCGGCAACGCCAAATTTAAATAAACCGGCATCAGTCACGATAAGTGCTTTTTTAGCACCTAAATTTTGTGCTTTTATACCGACTTCTTTGGCACAGCCGGGTCCAAATAATGAAACACAAGGAATATAAAAGCCGTTTGTTTGATCTGCAATATTTTTAAAAGCCATGGTGCGATTCCTTCTACCATTTTGTTATTAATCATCCAACAGGTGATGATCACCTTAAGAATGAGTATTGTCTAAGCACAGGTGTTTTTATACCTACGAAACACCTACCAAATAAAAATAAATAGAATTAATGATTTAGTTTTAATTTACGAAGTGTTTAGATGAAATAATGAAAAGTTTTTCATAAAAAATAAAATTGAAAATAGAACAAATCTTTAAAATAGAAGGCTTATAATGGGTTTGTATAGGGGAATACTTGAGTTGAGAAACAGATCCATATGTTGCCATTTGATGATCAACAGCATATACCTCCACATCAGTGGACAGCACAACAATTATTAAAAATTGCGCCTGTATTGTTCTCTATTTTTCAAGAACAATGGCGTTATTTACAACATATTCATGCACAGAATATGCTGCAAATTGATGAGAAAAATAAGCGGATCTCTATAGCAAATGGTTTGTTGATAATTGATTTTAATCAAGAAAGTGAAATGTTGCAGTTACATGTACAAGATGCACTTGCTGTAGAAAAAATTTCAAAATTTATTTTACAAGACATGATATTTTTTACAGGCAATCGTTTAGCACAGCATCCGACAACAGTAAAAACCAATGTGCAAGTGTTGCGTCAAATCTTGATGGAGCAAGCTTTTCAATGGGTCGATGCTGAAAATCGTATAGAACAATTTATTTACAATATTTCAGTACCAGATGCAGTATTGATTGATCAGTTATTGATACAGCAACATTATTATGATCAGCCACATTTAACTGCATTTGCAGAACATGGGGTACAAGTCCCTTTAGAGGTTGAGTTAAATATCAAACATTTATGTTTGGTAAACTCCATAAAAGGTGAACAATTTATTGCTGTAAATGAGCTCATTTCAAGCTATGAGGAGTTATGCTTTTCTGCACAACAATTTTTACCTCAAGACATTTATTGTTTAGTGCAATGTTTTTATCCTGAACAATTTAGTTTGATGAATCTGATTGATCATCAACAAGATTTTCAGTTATTACGACAACATGCCATTGAAAAACCGCATGTGCTTGCTTATGCAAAATTGATGCATCGAGGCTATTGGCAATATCAGGATTTACTGGATAAAAAACACTTTTTAGATGCAAAAAGTCTGTATTGGGATGATTCACAACTCGCACGGTTACCTGTGTTTTATCAAAGCAAAGCAGTCAATTGGATTTTCAAACAAAAGCTTGAGTTGAATTTATGGCTCAGCCAAGTGATTCAAAGCCCAAATGTACGTGTTGCAGTTACGGCATTGAGCTTTTTAGATTGTAGTCATATACATCCACAAGTCATTTTACTGACCTTAAAATATTTTGAAAATATTGCAGGACGTTTATTTTTGTCCGACTGCCGTCATTTATCGCTTGAGCAACAGTGGTTCTTAAATCCTGAAAATCAAAAATATCGTTTAAATGAAAGTCGGGAACATTTAGATCAAAAAAATGCTATTAGTGCTTCGATGTTATATATCGAAGAGTGGCTAGAATTAGTGCATATTCTTTCAAAAAATGATCCCAAATTATTGAAAAAATGTTATGTGAAACTCAGCCGAGTAATGCAAGCCTATATGTTGTTTTTACAACATATTATTTCGACTTTACCGACAGAATTATGGGATTTTATTGATCCTAAAACGCATCAACAACATGATTTTTTTAAGGCTTTAAAACAGTCTAAAACAGAAGTCATCGCGTTCCGACAATATTTTAAATATCATTTTACACAGCAGCAGCGTTCGATCAGTGTGTTTGATTCTTATGTAGCAGACTATTTACTGGATCATTTTGCACAGCAGCGTTTTGTAAATAAGAATTTGACTTGGCAAGGTTTATTTCAGCAAGCATATGAATGGCATCAGCAACTTGAATTTGATAGCACTTTAAATTATCTAAAAAGTAGAATTGAAACTGAAAGTTGGCAAGCGATTTCACCTGAGCCGATCATTTATTTTGAAGGTTGGTGCTTTGAAGAATTACATGAGTTAGAGCGCGTCATTCAAGAGTCTGTCGACTATAAACATTGTTTAGCACATTCATATACTGAGCGTATGTTGGCACAAGAATATGTCGCTTTTCACATTTATCCAGAGCAACATCCTACACAATGTTTGACGTTGGGCTGTGTGTACAAAGATGATCAATTGTATTTTGATCAGTTAAAATACCCAAGCAATCGTGCAGCAGACGAAAGTTGTCTGAATAAAGTCTATGCTTTTATTGCTGAATTTAATTTGATGCTACGTAAACGGCGGGTTGATGAGCGGATTTTGGCATAAAAACTTAACTTTTTTGTCAAAAATCGTTAGGCTAGAGCAGTCTGATAAGGTCTAGGTTGTTATGAAACAAGAAACTGCGCTGAAACTCATGAAAACAGGTGAAAATGTCTTTTTGACAGGTTCCGCAGGTGCAGGAAAAACGTATACATTAAATCAATATATAAACTATCTAAAAGCGCGTAAAGTGCCTGTGGCGATTACAGCATCTACAGGGATTGCTGCAACGCATATGAATGGGATGACTATTCATACATGGGCAGGCATCGGTATTAAAGATGTACTTTCAGATGAAGATCTGAAGCGTATGAAAGAACGTAAATATTTAAAAGAGCATTTGGAAAATGCCCAAGTCTTGATTATTGATGAAATTTCAATGTTACATGCCAAACAACTGAATTTGGTTAATCAAGTCTTAAAATACTTCAAAGAATCAGATGAAGCTTTTGGTGGTATTCAAGTCATCGCAGCGGGGGATTTTTTCCAGTTACCCCCCGTAGGAAAAAATGATGAAAAAAACCGTGATAAGTTTTGTTTTATGTCAAATGCTTGGGTGGAAGCAAAATTCCGTGTTTGCTATTTGACTGAGCAACATCGTCAAGATGATTCAGCATTAAATGATGTTCTTAATGCCATTCGCGCGCAAAACATTCAACCACAACACCTTCAAGCTTTACATAACACACGCAATCAAAATATTGGTGACACTTATACACGTCTATATACCCACAATATGGATGTGGATAATATTAATTATAAACATTTAAATGAAATTTCAGGCAAAGAACACCAGTTTGTTGCAGTGGCGGATGGTAATGAAAAACTGATCGAAACACTGAAGTCTTCAGTTCGTGCACCTGACGAATTAACCCTAAAAAAACATGCCAAAGTCATGTTTGTTAAAAACAACTTTGACATGGGCTATATCAATGGCAGCTTAGGGGAAGTGGTCGGTTTTGAAGAAGATGATGAACTGGGATTGTTGCCTAAGGTAAAACTTACAGATGGTACAACGCTATTGGTCGAACCTGAAACTTGGTCTGTAGACAACGATGCAGGCAAAACCATTGCGAGTTTACAACAAGTTCCACTGCGTTTGGCATGGGCAATTACCATTCATAAATCGCAAGGCATGACCTTAGAAGCTGCTGAAATTAACTTGTCTCATACTTTTGAAAAAGGGCAAGGTTATGTCGCATTATCACGTTTGAAATCCATCGAAGGTCTGCGTTTACTGGGTTTTAATGAACAAGCCTTAGAATTAGACAGTTTAGCCATTAAAGCGGATCGCCGTTTCCAAGAGCTTTCAACTGAGGCAGAACAGCACTTTGCTGAGGAAGATTTAACTGTTCAACACAATGCATTTATTCGACATTGTGGAGGGACATTGAATGCATCTGAAATTCAACGCAATGAGAAAAAGTTAGCGAAAAATGCCGGTAAAACCAATTACGCGACAGCAACATTGGACGAAACTCGTGAGTTATTTGAAAATGGTTATGAAATTCAGGATATTGCCAATGAGCGTGGTTTGACGCCTGCAACCATCATTAACCATTTAGCAAAATTACACCGCGAACAAGGCTTGGATATTTCAGTGGCAAGCCCCGATGAAAATGTGCTTGAGCAAGTCCGTAAAATCTATAAAAAATTGCAAAAACGTCAAGATCCAAGCCATTTTAGTGAAGAAGGTGCAATCAAATTGCGTCCAATTGTTGAATTGACGAATCCAAAAATGGGCTATGACCAAGTACGTTTAGCCTTATTATTTATTGAATAATGTACGATGCAATATTGAACAAAATATTGCGTTTTAGATTTAAGTTATTTGCGTTAATTTGGCAAAATGTCAAAAAAGGAAGTGTATCGTGCCACAAATGGTCGTTGAATATTCAGACAATATTAAAGCGCTGAATCAGCAAGATTTGATGTTAAATTTAAACCATGCTTTGTTTGATACAGGTTTAATTGATCATCCTTTTAATATCAAGACACGTATTCGTGCCAATCAAGATTTTTTAATTGGTTTTGGTGACAATCATCAAGCGTATATTCATGTGCGTTTAGGCATCCTGACAGGGCGTACCTTAGAACAACGTCAACGGATGTCTGCACAATTATTGGCATGTTTAAAAGATTTTGACCAATATCAAGCATCAGGCTTAGAAATTCAATTATGTGTGGAAATCGCTGAAATGCCAAAAGAAGTGTATGGAAAAATCAGTGTGTTAAAATAGAAGTAATATCATGTTAAAGAGATTTAATTTTTAAATCTCTTTTGATCCAATGATCGTTAATGATCGTCACTCGATCAAATACGAAAAATGATCTAAAGAATAGACAAAGCGATCGAATTTAAAATGAACATATAAAAAAGGAATATGATTGCTCATATTCCTTTTATCTGTTGCTGTTGTGGCGATATTAGAAATTATATTCCATTCCCACACCAACTACAGTTTTCTTGTCTTCGGCTTTCCAGTCGTGTTTTTGCTGTGCTAAAACACCATAAAAACGAGTTTGTTTGTTGAAGTTATAGTCTACGCCAACACCATATTGATCAATGGTGCGGTCAGTCATGCCATCTGCTGTGGTTTCAGCAGATTGATACTGTGCTTTCAATGTGACAGGTGTTTCAGGAATTGTATAACCAGCAGTAATTGCCCACGCTTTTTCTTCAGCAGATGCAGCTTCAGGTTTAAGTTTAGCAGCAGTCAATGCAGCAGCAGAAGGTGAATCAGAGAGTTCAGCGTGTTGCCATAAAGCGCCAAACACTAGACCTTTTGCACCTAAAGCACCGAGGTCTAATGATCCTGTTACACGGTAAGCATCAGATTCAACATCTTTTAAGCTAAGTGCAGCATAATCACCTGGTACAGCAAAGTTACCTGCAATTGCAGCAGCTAAACCGATCTCTTTATTTTCGTAAGAAATCGAAGTAGAAATGCCACTGAAACTATCATTTTCTTTTGTTGTGTATTCAGTAGAATTGTGTTCGCCAACTTGTGTCATTAGATTGAACTGTAAGCCTGGAACGATTAAGTTTTTATCCGTTTCAAAGCCTACTACATTTTTAAGACGCTCTTCACCATGCATGGTTTTGGTAATGTCTAAGTTTGTGTCATCATTAAAGATATCTTGGTACTTGCCCGCAGCAGTTTTGAAATAAGAATCGTAGTTACCTGCTTTTACTGTACCGATGTCTTTAAATTTAAGACCTAAAAAACGGTTACGTGCGCTCCAATCTGTATCCGAACCTGAACCATCTGTAGAGACAGCCCATTCTGCTTGGTATACTGCTGCAATACGATCTGTTAATGCTTCTTCACCTTTAACCCCGATACGTGAAGCATTTGAATTTAATTGGGTTTCATCATTATCAGCAAAATCATAATTTTGAACTTGGTTTAACGAAACATTGAGCTTACCGTACAATGTTGGCGCTGCTTGCGCTGCGCTTAAGCCGAATGATGCAACTGCGGCAGCGAGTAGCACTTTTTTCATTGAGATTTCTCCAAATCAGTTCTGTCGGGCATGGCCCTGTCACTTTTTATATTGAGTAAGTAAGAAACAAATCTTTACGATACTTACTAACTTGGGTGCAGTATCTGCAAACTTTGTTACAAATGGGTGAAGAGGAGATGACATTTTGATGACGATGCTAAGAACAGAATGAAAAAGAGCTGAATGAATGGAAGTTATTTTGGTCACAATAAAAAAATGAGGCTTTAAAAGCCTCATTGAGATGTTGCGATTTAGTCTTTATTTTTAAATTTTTTAAAGCGCAGCTTTGATTTTTTCTGCAAAGGCTTTGATTTTTTCTTGATCGCCCATTTGTGCTGCATGCTTGCCAAGTTCATGTACTGAGCTTGGAATGAGGTGGAAGTGCACATGTGGCACGGTCTGACCAGCGGCCTCTCCTGAAAGCTGCATGAGTACAATTCCTTTGAGGTCTAATGCCTTTTTCATGGCATTGGCAACTTTTTGTACCACTTGAATAGTATATGCTGCTGCATCAGGTGGTAGATCAAGTAATGTCACGGCTGGGGTTTTAGGAATGACTAAAGTATGACCATCGGCTTGTGGCATAATATCCATAAATGCCAGCACTTGTTCGTCTTCGTAGACTTTGATAGCAGGAAGTTCACCACGTAAAATTCGTGCAAAAATATTTTGATCATCGTAAGCCATTTTAAATTCCTTGCTTATGCGGTTTAAACTGTGAATGTGTCTATCATAGCGTTATTTACAGTTTAATTCTTTTTGACGCGCAGCAATTTGATCTAACTTTTGTTGTTCTTTGTCAGAAAACTTAGGTTTTGAAGTAAAACAATTTTCATTGCCAAATTTTGCTTTTGCTTCAGGATCTTTGAAGCAGAAACCTTTTGATGCATAAATGACATTATAGTCATCTTGCAATTTTTTACACTCTTGTGCGTTATCTGCTGCAAAAGTATAAGAACTGATCAACATACTAGTAAATGTAAAGGCTGTAACGAACAACTTTTTCATGAGTTTACCTCAATTGGACATATTGGATTGTCACTTGTATCATTTAGATTATAGGGGACAATCTTTGTTTTTCAATGGCGAAAAATTATTCATGTGTAATTTTAATTCATATTTCATTCATATATTTAATATCAGGGTTTAAAGACGAGTCATTTTGACTCAGTAAAGCATTATTGATGTTCATCTCACGATTTTAGTCATGGAATTTTCAATATGAAAAAAGCATGCGTTAGTGCGCGCATGCTCTTTAAAATTATTTGTGTTGAATCTTTAATTAATCGCTTAATTATTCTAAAGTGATGTTACTCCATGATTCATAGAGTTTAATCGCAGTTGAAAAGTCACTATTCGGTTCAGCTAAAGCATTTGCAGCTTGGATCAAACTTTGGGTTAAGCCAATCACAGGGGCTGAAAGTTTTGCTTCTCGCACTAAATCGATTGCAATACCAGTATCTTTAGCTAAAAGCGGTAGGGCAAACGTCAGTGGAAACTCACGGTTTAAAATCCGTTGAGGTAAAGCTGTTTCAGTAACACCACTTTTACCACTCGAGGCATTAATACAGGCTAATGCTTCATTTAAATTTACCCCATGTGCTTTAAGGGTGGTAAACCCTTCTGCTGCAGCACAGAGATGAACAGCCATCATCATGTTGTTAATGGCTTTAACGGCAAAGCCTGCACCTGATCCACCCACGTGTTTGATCAATTGCCCCATAGCTTGCATGGCAGGTCGTGCCTGTTGAAAAGCATCTGAGTCGCCACCGACCATAAAAGTTAAAGTTGCATTTTCTGCACCAATGGTTTGCCCACTCACAGGCGCATCTAGGAAATGAACACCTTGTGCAGCCAAGTGTAAAGCTTGTGCTTTGGCTGCTTCAGGTACACCACTGGTACAGTCTACCCAAATGCAGCCTTTTTTGAGTTGTACTTGCGCCAAAATAGCATCTACTTCCTGACTGGTCGGTAAGCAAGAAAAAATGACATCGGCTTGACTCGCTTGGCGTAAATCAACCGCTTGTGTGCCATATTCAGCTGCATGTTGCTTAGCTTTGTCATGATTTCTATTCCAAACATAGACCTCATTAAAATGTTTTGGTAAATGTGCTGCCATACGATAGCCCATTGCACCTAAGCCAATAAATGCAACTGATTGGATCATTGTTTTAGTCCTTATATTGTGTTGAACGTTTATCTAACCATTGGGCAAGCATCGGCCAAAATTCTTCCGCACTTTTTTGACTCGACATTAAGCCTAAATGCCCACCCGGAATTAGAGTAAACGTGACATCATTGCTGTTTGTCAATTCGCTCAAAGGCTTAACAGAGGCTGCAGTGACCATTTGGTCATTTTTTCCAGCACCAATTAAAAGTGAACAATCAATGTTCTTTAGCTCAATGGTATGTTCCTTTAAACGGATTGCACCTGTTTTTAACGGATTTTGCAGCCAAATATTAAACAACATGTCTTGATTAACCCCCCCTGGATAATCAATCATATGGTTTAAAAAATTGCCCAAAGTTGCATGCTCGTATAGTAATTTTTCATCGTCTAGGTTGAGTAACAGTTGTTTATGACCTTCGTACCAACCTTTGGGATCTAAAATTTTAAAACCGATTGCATTTAAAATACCCGGTGTGTGTAAGATTCTTTTTGGAATGATGCCATGATAAATCGATTGTTGAATTTTATGATTTTTAGATAAAAGTATATTGATTTTTTTATAAAGTTTGCCAATGCCACCTGAGGAGTAACTGTCAATCGGACTGCCTAAAACAATCAGATTTTTGACATAATTGGGCTGTCTTAACGCCGTATATAACAAGACAAAAATCCCTGCCATACTCCAACCATGCAAAGAAATTTGTTCACTTTTAGAATGCGTGCGAATTTGGTCAATACAATACGGAATTGCTTCATCGATAAAATTTAAAAAATTGAGATTGCGATGTTTATAGTTAAGTTTACCCCAATCTAATAAATAGACATCAAAACCTTGTTCGGTAAAGTATTTAATTAAAGAACGATAAGGATAAAGGTCATAAATAGACATGTTGATTGCAAGTGGTGCAACAAATACTAAGGGTTCTAAGTATTTGCGTTCAGTTGCGGCATAAAAGCGAATTTTAGCCTGCTTGTGGTGACCAATGATTTCATAAGGCGTGGTTTGCGATAAAACTAGTGATTTACCTTTGAAAATGCGTCTAGATAAATTTTTAATTTTGCTCGAACGGACTTGAGAATCACTCGTTAATTGTTCCATAAGGCGGTTTAGTCCAGAAATCATAAAAGTTTGATTGAAGTCTAAGCGATAATTTCACATTATACCTTGACCTTAAATACACTAGACGCTCAAAATATTAGCAATACTTTACAAAGGCAGTGGATCACTGAATTTAACATGAGCCAACAAGATGAGATAGAATACCAACTGGATACATTAGCAATTCGTACAGGACATACACGTAGTTTTGAAGGTGAGCATAGCGAGCCAATTTTCCTTACATCGTCTTTTGTATGTGAAAATGCGGCTGATGCTGCGGCTAAATTTTCTGGACAAATTGAAGGAAATACCTATTCTCGTTATACCAATCCAACGGTACAAGCATTTGAAAAGCGTTTAGCCGTTTTAGATGGTGCGGAACGTGCAGTGGCAACAAGTTCAGGTATGGCTGCGGTACATGCAGTTTGTATGGCGTATCTTAAGGCAGGCGATCATGTGATTTGTTCACGTGCTGTGTTTGGCTCAATTATTTCTTTATTTGAAAAATACGTTGTTAAATTTGCTGTAGACGTGACATTTGTAGACTTAGAAGATTTAGAAGGTTGGAAACAAGCTGTTCGTCCAAATACACGGTTACTTTTTATCGAAACGCCATCTAACCCATTGGCACAAGTAGGTGATATGCAAGCGATTGCGGATATTGCTCATGAACATGGTGCTTTATTTGCCGTGGACAATACGTTCTGTACACCTGTATTACAACAACCGATTAAATTTGGTGCAGACTTGATCGTCTATTCATCAACAAAATATATTGATGGGCAAGGTCGTGCGCTAGGTGGTGCAGTTGTTGGTAAAGACAAACTTGTTGAAGAAATTAATGGCGTAATTCGTACATTAGGTAATTCAATGAGTCCATTTAATGCGTGGATTTTCTTAAAAGGTTTAGAAACCCTCAGTTTACGTATGAAAGCACATTGTGAAAGTGCACAAAAACTTGCAGAATGGCTCGATGCACATCCAAAAGTTGAAAAAGTGTATTACGCAGGTTTACCTAACCATGCAGGTCATGATTTGGCTAAAAAACAACAATCAGGCTTTGGTGGTGTAGTCTCATTTGTGGTGAAGGGTGAGCGTCAGGGGGCTTGGACTGTGATTGATCACACTCGTTTCTTGTCGATCACCAGTAACTTGGGCGATGTAAAATCGACCATTACCCATCCAGCAACCACCTCACATGGTAGAATGTCAGATGAAGCGAAACAAGCCGCAGGCATTGTAGAAGGTTTAATCCGTGTATCTGTAGGTTTGGAAAACATTGATGATATTATCGGTGACCTTTCTCGTGGCTTAGATTTAATTTAGAATCTACTTGAATGAAAAAATACTCAAGTCTACATGTTCGGTGCAGACTTGAGTTATGAAAATTTAAACCACTTTATGTTCGGAGAATTTTATGAACATTAATATGCTCATGCAGCAAGCTCAACGCATGCAAAAAGATATGGAAAACAATGTCAAAAAGGCAAAAGAAGAACTTGCTCAAACTGAGGTTCATGCCGAAGCGGGTGGTGGTTTAGTCAAAGTGACAATGACTTGTCGCAATGTGGTAAAACGTATTGAAATTAGTCCTGAACTTTTACAAGATGATGCTGACATGATTGAAGATTTGATCGCTGCAGCAATGAATGATGCTGCACGTCAAGCAGAAGTCGTATCTGAAGCAAAAATGAAAGAAGCAAATGCAGGCATGGGTTTACCACCAGGTCTTGCAGGCATGTTTTAAGGGTCACTTAGGTGTTTAGTAACCGTTTTGATCAATTGGTACAAGCATTAAGAATATTGCCCAGTGTTGGACCAAAGTCGGCACAGCGTATGGCATTGCATTTGATTATGAAAAATAAAGAAGGTGCTGTGGCTTTGGCATCTGCTTTAAATGAAGCGACGTCTTATATTCATGAGTGTAGTATTTGTCATTCTTTAACTGAACATGAAATTTGTGATATTTGTCAGTCTACAGAACGCAACGATCAAATCCTTTGTGTGGTTGAGTCACCTGCGGATGTTATGGCAATAGAGCAAAGTGGCAGTTTTAAAGGGAAATATCACGTTTTAGGTGGGCATTTATCACCTTTAGATGGGATTGGACCTGAAGAAATAGGCATTCCTTATTTGGTACAAAGATTGGCAAATAACCCAATCCAAGAAGTGATTCTAGCGACCAATGCAACTGTTGAAGGACAAGCAACAGCACACTATTTGGTAGAAGCAACCAAGCATTTAGGGATACAAATGACCCGTATTGCACAGGGTGTACCTCAAGGTGGTGAGCTTGAATATGTCGACAGTCATACACTGAGTCAAGCTGTCCATAATCGGATGCAAATGAAATAAGCACATCATGTGCTTATTTTTTTAAACTTGATTTAGGGTTTATTTTGTTTGGTTTGAATCTTGTGCAAATATGTATAGGTCAAGCGAATAATTAATCCATTTTTCATCAGGTTATGCTTTAAATATAAATATTTACAATTACGATGCAGAATAGCTACTCAGAAAATGTAAATTTATGCCACGATGCAATTCAATCATGATAATGATTGTTTTCAAGTGATATTCAGATATAAATGGATTTATATAGGAATTAAGTGTTAAAAACTATTTTTCAAATACATTTGGTGTGTTGATATTGCTGAAAAATATAGCTTTTGTTGTAAATTACTTTAAAAATATTATATTTATATTTTATATATTAAGGTAAAATCAACATTTTATTTAAATGTAACATCTTGACGCAAAACAGACATGTTTCAATTTATTCATCAGCAAAACGAACTCGACCATGTGATCCAATTAATGCGTCAGAGCTCTATTTATGGTCTCGACACTGAATTTATCAAAGTCGATACATTATGGCCAAAACTTGGCGTGTTCCAAATTAATGTCTGTGATCAAGTATTTTTACTTGATGGAACAACTTTAGATTTATCAGGTTTTTGGGCATCTATTTATCAGGCAGAGCAGAATGTATTTCATGCATGCAGTGAAGATATTGATCTGATTTATCATTATTCGCAAAAAAACTGTTTAGAAAATGTCTTTGATACACAAGTGGCCATGTCATTTTTAGGACATGGTTTGCAAGTCAGTTATCAGTCTGCATTGAAAACAGTTTTGGATATTGAAATTGATAAAGATCAAACGCGTTCAGACTGGCTAGCACGTCCTTTAACGGGTAAGCAAATGGATTATGCTGCAAATGATGTATTATATATTATGCAATTAGCAGATGATTTAAAGCAGCAATTGAACCGTAAAAATATCTATAATTGCGTGGTTGAAGATTGTAAAAATCTCACTTATGAAATTGCACAAGAAACACCAAAAGATAAATTATATACAGACATTGGTAACTATCGTCATTCACGTAAACAATTGATGCAATTACAACAATTAAGTTTGTGGCGTGAGGAATTGGCGAAAGCTTTAAATCAGCCAAGAAGCTTTATTTTAAAAAATTCGACCATGCATGATTTGGTAGAAAAAAATCCGAAAAACAATTTCCAGTTGTCTCAAAGCAAAGATATTCGTCCACATATTGTGCGTGAACATGGAAAAACGATTTTAGATTTATTAAAATTTTTACCCGATATGGATGAATGGCCATTACGTATAGCACGTCCAATCAAACATTCCTCACAGGAGGTTGCACAGACTGTGGAGAATTTAATTTTAAATGTCTCTACGGAAAAGCAAATTCCGAAAGAAGTCCTGATGCGTAAAAAATGGATGAATGCATTGTATCAGCACGTGGTTTTTCAACGTGATGAGCAGGATTTGCCCCGTTATTTATTGGGTTGGCGCTATGAGGCATTAACACAACCATTGCTTAAAATCTTGATGAATGACAAACAGTATCTTTCTATGCAAATGGAAGTTTTCCCATAAGCATATGTGGATTGAGTTAAAATAAATTGGTTAAAGAATTTACAAACAGCATAAAATAACGACTGATGCGTTAACAAACACTAATGTATCGGTTGTTTTTTTCATGTATGCTGTGTTTGAGTTTTAGTTATGCTGTTGAATAAAATGCATTGTGATATTTATAAGTCGAGCAAAAAAGATGAAATGTATCTTTATGTGGCTCGCCCAAATCATCCAAATGAAGCTGAAAATGCTGATCCACTTGACATTTTAGCTGAACCTTTGCGTGTTGCATTTGGTCGTGCAACCTATGTGATGCATTTGGAATTAAGTGAATCTCGTAAGTTAGCGCGTGTGAATGTTTTACATGTGTTAGATTCATTACAAACAAAAGGTTTCTTTATTCAAATGCCGCCAGAAGGATTAATTAATCCAAATGCGGTAGAGCCAGAGGGGCTACGTGGTGCTTGAGCAGTTATCGGGAATATGGACAAATTTCCTCAACCTATTTGATTCTATACCAGAAGACAATATTGCGATCACCGTCTATATTCTTGGGACACTGATTATTTTAAGGTGTTGGTATTCGATTGCAAAACGTCTACCTTCACCCCTGGGTGGGATTACATGGATTATTGTATTTGCTGTTATTGCAACGCCTACCATTTCAGAAGGACCTAATTCTGCAATTGCACCTGCATTTTTTGGATTGCTTTTCGGGATACTGACCAAAGATTCTCCATTAATTTGGTCGAATATCGCGCTGATTGTTTTTGTCATCGGTATCGGCTTAGTGCTCGGCTTTTTTTGGTCGAAATACCAAGCAAATAAAAATTTAATGCAAAAAACAACGTCAACGAAGAACACATCACCACTTTAAATAAAAAATAAAGGTTTATTATGTCTGTGGAAGCACAACAATTTACAGGGACAGCGCAATATATTGCGACTGATAGTTTGAAACTTGCAGTCAAAGCAGCACGTGCGTTGCAAAAGCCGCTTTTGGTGAAAGGTGAGCCAGGTACAGGGAAAACCTTATTGGCTGAACAAGTGGCTGAGAGTTTAGGTCTTAAACTCATTACTTGGCATATTAAATCGACTACCAAAGCCCAGCAAGGTTTATATGAATATGATGCTGTATCACGTCTGCGTGATAGTCAACTCGGGGATGACCGTGTTTATGACATCAAAAACTATATTAAACCCGGTAAGTTGTGGGAAGCTTTTACCAGTGAAGAACGCTGTGTTTTATTGATTGATGAAATTGATAAAGCAGATATCGAATTTCCAAATGACTTGTTGCATGAACTCGACAAAATGTCGTTCTTTGTTTATGAAACAGGGGAAACGATTACAGCAACTCAACGTCCGATTGTGATTATTACTTCAAATAATGAAAAAGAACTTCCAGATGCATTCTTGCGTCGTTGTTTCTTTCATTATATTGAATTCCCTGATGAAGCAACCATGCGTGAAATTATTGCAGTGCATTTCCCGAAAATTTCATCGACTTTGGTGACTGAAGCTTTACAAGTTTTCTTTAAATTACGTCAAGTGCCTGGTTTGAAAAAACCACCTTCAACGTCTGAGTTGATTGATTGGTTAAGTTTGCTCATGGCAGATGATATGCCAGAAGATGTATTGCGTAATCATGATAAATCTAAAGCCATTCCACCTTTATATGGTGCGCTGATTAAAAACGAACAAGATGTGCAATTGCTTGAACGTTTAGCCTTTATGTCGCGTCGTTAATAGGGGGATCGCCAAATGTTTGTGCGATTATTTTATACCCTACGAAAATATGGTGTTCCTGTCTCAACACGTGAATTGATTGATCTCAATCAAGCCATTGCGGCAGGTCTCGTCTTTGCCAATCAAGATGATTTTTATCAACTCGTGAAAACAGTCATGGTCAAAGATGAGCGATTCTTTGATAAGTTTGATCGTGCAATGAAGGATTATTTCGAGGGGATTCAAACCTTTGATATCGATGATTTGCTGAGTAAAGTTCAAAATTTACCGAAAGATTGGTTTGATTTAGAACTGCTTGAAAAGCATTTAACACCTGAACAACGTGCGGAGTTGATGAAAGCGGGTTCATTAGAAGAATTGATGAAAATGCTAGAAGAGCGTTTACGCGAACAGCATAAAAAACATCAAGGTGGTAACCGCATGGTGGGTACAGGCGGTACATCACCGTTTGGTGCATTTGGGGATCATCCCGAAGGTGTGCGGATTGGTGGTCCAAGTCGGAAAAACTCAGCCGTTAAGGTATGGGAACAGCGTAAATATCAAAATTTGGATGATGAACAAATCTTAGGTACACGTCAAATGCAAATGGCTTTGCGTCGTCTACGGAAATTTGCTCGTCAAGGTGCAGCTGAAGAACTGGATATTAACAGTACCATTTATGAAACTGCTAAACAGGGAATTTTAGATGTGCAAATGATCCCTGAGCGCCGTAATCGCATCAAAGTGTTAATGCTGTTTGATGTCGGTGGATCGATGGATTCTCATATTGCACAGTGTGAAAAACTATTTAGTGCTGCTAAAACTGAGTTTAAAACGCTGGAATATTTTTATTTCCATAACTGTTTATATGATTATGTATGGAAAGATAATTTTCGCCGTTCATCTACTAAAATGAATACATGGGATTTATTGAATACCTATGGCAAGGATTATCGTGTCATCGTGGTAGGTGATGCCAGTATGGCACCTTATGAGTTGAAGTCAGTAGGTGGTTCGGTTGAGTATATGAATGATGAGGCAGGCGATGTGTGGTTACGTCGTTTACGTCAACATTTTGAAAAAACAGCGTGGCTCAATCCAGAACAAGAAAATTATTGGCATTATACGCAAACGATTGGTTGGATTAAGCAAATCTTTGATGATCATATGTATCCGATGACTTTGAAGGGTATTGAAGATTTGACGAAATACTTATCCCGTTAGTTATAAAAAATATTTATAATTTCTGTTTGAATTGAAACTGATTGATGATCTGAGGAATGAAATGACACATCAAATAAATGGCATTGCTTTACCCAATGAAGATGGCTTTTTTGGTGAATACGGCGGTCAATTTATTCCACCCCATTTAAAACAAGCGATGGATGAAATTAATGTGGCGTATGAAGAAATTCGTCACACGGCTGAATTTCAAAATGAACTTGCTGATTTATTTGCGAATTATGTAGGTCGCCCAAGCCCTTTATTTCACGCGAAGCGTTTGTCTGATCAAATTGGCGGCGCACAGATTTACTTAAAGCGTGAGGATTTAAACCATACAGGCGCACACAAAATTAACCATTGTTTAGGTGAGGCTTTGCTTGCTAAATATATGGGTAAAAGCAAAGTGATTGCTGAAACAGGTGCAGGACAGCATGGTGTGGCTTTGGCAACTGCGTGTGCTTTAGTCGGGATTTCATGTGAAATTCATATGGGACAAGTGGATATTGAAAAAGAGCATCCAAACGTTGTTAAAATGAAAATTTTAGGCGCAAACCTGATTTCGGTAACGCGTGGTACAGCAACGTTAAAAGATGCGGTAGATAGTGCTTTTGAAGAATATTTAAAAGATCCGAAAAATTTCATTTATGCCATTGGTTCAGTGGTTGGTCCACATCCATTTCCAAAAATGGTTCGTGATTTCCAAGCGATTATTGGTGATGAAATTAAAGTTCAAACCAATGCACGTTTTGGTACAAATCCTGACTATGTCGTGGCGTGTGTCGGTGGTGGTTCAAATGCAATGGGCGCATTCACTGCATTTTTAAATGAAGAAAATGTCAAACTGGTCGGGGTTGAGCCAGCAGGCCATGGCTTAGACACAGATATGCATTCGGCAACATTGACCTTGGGTAAACCGAGTCAATTACATGGTATGGCGTGTTATGTATTAGAAGATGAACAGGGTGAGCCTTTACCTGTACATTCAATTGCTTCAGGTTTGGATTATCCTGGGGTAGGTCCACAGCACAGCTTTTTAAAAGATTTAGGGCGTGTGGAATATTCCACAGCAACAGATCAAGAATGTTTAGATGCATTTATGACTTTGTCTCGTGTTGAAGGGATTGTGCCTGCTTTAGAAAGCTCACATGCAGTCGCTTGGGCAATACGTGAAGCTGCAAAAATGCCAAAAGATGTAAAAATTGTTGTCAATTTATCAGGTCGTGGCGATAAAGACGCAGACTTTGTTGCAGGGAAATTAGGTTTACACTAATTTGTACAGTTGATGCCATAAAAAACCTAGCTTAAGCTAGGTTTTTTATGGCGATTTAAAAATTAACCTGAAATATATTGTCTTAATTGTTCGATCAGTTGTCGTTGATCTTCCATCGTTGCTTTTACAAGGTCACCAATAGAAACAAAACCGATTAATTCATCATTTTCAATGACAGGCAAATGACGTAAATGGCGATCGGTCATTAGACCTAGACATTCTTCTACCGTGTTATTACGTGTTACAGAAATCACTTTTGGTGTCATAATCTCTGCCACAGTGGTATGGTCAGAAGTACGTTGCATCAAAGCAATTTTACGCGTGTAATCACGTTCAGATAAGATGCCCACCACCTTTGTGTTTTCGGTAACCACTAATGCGCCAATGCCTTTATTTGCCATAATGGTAATGGCTTGCAAGACGGTATGTTCAGGCGAAATTGTAAAAATTTCTTGACCTATTTTATTATGAATCACTTGAGCAACTGTGGTCATCATTATTTTCCTTTTCGTTTTTATTGCACTCTTTTAACTTAGCTTTATTTTAAAAGAATGCAAATACTTTCTTATGACAATTGCAGAAAAAAACAATAGTTTGTTTAATCTTTCGTCAGGAAAAGCTTAAATTACAGATGATGGGCGCAAAATAAAAATTTTGAGTGCGAGGGGAAAGAAAATATTCATGCAATTTAAAATTAAATTGCATGAAATTGCATGGAATTATGAAAGAAAAAATGGTGCATTTGTAGCGTTGAAAGTTTGAATTTGCGACCTGATGAATTGAATAAAGCAGGTTTGACATTCAATCGTGTTAGGGTTGGTAGTAATGCTTCTTGAAAGTCTTTCGGTGTGATTTTCTTTGGGGTGTATTGTGGCCAATGTAAGCTAGCATATTGATATGCTTGCAAAGAATTTAACCAAAATGGAAAGAATATGTCATTTTTGTCGGTCTTCATTGCCCAACCTTGATGATATAAGCCCCATAAAACACCACAGTACATGAGAGATTTAAGAATAGAGAGTTTAATTGTCAGTTCTTTAGAAATTGGTTGAAGAAGGATGTATTTTTTCATGATAAACAATCGAATTTGATACAAGACTATTGTAAGTGATTCGGCTGTTCTTTTGATGTAAGCTTGCTGTTAATTCGTAAACAAATATAAATAAAAAGGGGGGCATTAAAAAACGCCACCTAAGTGACGTTTTGTTATGCTTGCATTGTGGCTAATTTTTGCCAATATTGTGCTTTTAAAGAATCACGTTCTACACGGAAACCTTGGAAATAGAGTTCTGCTAAGAACATTGCTGCTTTACCATGACCAGCTTTTGCTGCGTCTTCTAACTGTTTTACTGCATCTACAAAGTTCATTTCTGAATGGATCGTATTTACCGCATTTGCATAAACATGTTCTAAGTCATGTTGAGAAAGTTGATGAATCATATATAACTCCTTATTGTAATTATGATCATTAAGACCTCCCATGAGGTCTTTTACTAACACTACTAATTTAACTTCTCTTTATTAAACTAATATTACATTTTACTTAACTTGTCAACTATTTTGAGACACTAGATCGTATGGTTTATGATTACATGATTAAACAATAATCAAAAACAATTTTTATTAAAATCTATATAAGGAAGACGACTAAAAAGGAGAACAAATATGACACATATCATAGATGGTTTTAATTTTGATGTACCTCCGACTGAGTCTCAAATTGTTGCACTTGCTCAGTATCACCGCAAACAATTGGACGAAGCAATATTTCACCAAGAAATTCATTTAGGTAATTTTTGCTTAGCGCAAAGAAAGCGTGTGCATGATTATACACGAAATCTTGAACCTTTGCAAAAATTAGGATTTTATCGGGTTTACGATGGTGAATTACATCGTTTAGCAGATGATGATGATCTGCATCCAGCTGATGCAGAAGGTGGTGTCAGTGTATTTACAGTGTTTTTAGCCTTAGGAATTATTGCACTTATTTTATATTTTGCAGTGATTCGCTCAGTCTTAAACTAAATTATTTGGGCAAATGGAGTATCGCTTTTGCGGTGTAATATTGAGCCATATGATCATCAGGGTTATTTTACACTAGCTTGTTGAATAACCCTTAATTTTGTGTGTATTTTATTGAAACACTGTATTTTTTATTGCCTCAGGATTAAACTACTTCTACATTCGAGGTAGTACATGCTCATATCAAAAGATCAAATTTTACATTTTAAATCCCATATAAACTTAGAGTTTTTTTTGAAAATGGCAATTATGGCAGTTGTGGTCTTTATTTTAGTGATTTCAACTTACGCTTTATTCCGCCCAATTAATGTTGAAAAATATCAACAGGTTGCCCAGCTTTCTCTACAAGAAGGTTATCCTCACACACAAGCTCGTGCTCAGCATTTACGGCTTCAACCACAAATTGCTACGCATGAATATTTTAGGCTCATGCGTGCATATGCTTATGAATCGCATCGTGTAAAAGAATATCCTGCAATGGCCATTGAGGATGAATGATGTCTTAAATAGACTTTTATAGTAAATTGATGGTTATTTGCTCAAATTTTCTGTGCTTTTTTCAGATTTTAAAGGTGTATGAATGCCTAAATTTGCATTGAGCATGGTCTTTAAAGCCACTGCATCAAGCTGATTGGCGACAATGACCAAGGTTAAACGATCTGCCCGAATATGTGTTTGTAATGCAGTTTGGACTTGTTTGGCTGTTATTTGACTGAGTTGTTGTTGATATTCTGACAGGTAATTGCTTGGTAAATGGTAAAAAGCAATCGCTGCCAATTGTGCATTGATATTGGCATTGCTGCTAAAAGTCATTGGAAATGAACGTAGCATTCCTTCTTTGGTTTCTTCTAGTACTTTGCGCTGAATCGGTTGTCGTACAAAATCGATGAGTGCTTGATGTGTGACACGAATACTTTCCATCATTTGGTCTTGTTGTGTGCTATAACTCAAACTAAATAATCCACGCGCTTGAGTAGAAGACAATGTGCTATATGCACCATAAGTATAGCCGCGCTTTACACGTAATTCTTTCATTAAAACCGAGTTAAAGCCATTTCCACCAAACATTTGATTGGCAACTTCGAGTGCAATACGATCAGGATCTTCACGCCTAATGCCAAGATGCCCCATCATAATATGGGCTTGGGTCGATTGATAGGGAATATATTGAATATTAAAATCAGTTTGATCTAGAGGTTCGGGCAGTTCGGCTGCTTTTTCACCCTGTGCTAAATTTTGTGTGATTAGGTTGCCTAATTGGGTCGCTTGTTCTGTGCTTAGATTGCCTGTGATTGCAATATTCATATTTTGTGCGACTAAAAGTTGTTTACGAAATTGAACCAATAATTCAGGCGTAATTTTTTGAATACTGCCATTTGTTCCCACACTCGGTTCTGCGTATGGATGCTTCCCATAGATTGCACGATAGAAACGGATATTCATTAGCCGATTTGGATTTTCTTGGATTTGTTTTTGTCCAATTTTTGTATTATTTAAAACTAAATTGAGTCCACTATTATTAAAAGTCGCATGATTGAGAACATGTAACATCATCTCGATTGCGGGGTTGAGTTTTTGCGGATCAGACAATACACGCATTCGAACTGTAAACATATCACGGTATGCGTTGACACTAAATTTTGCACCTAAACCGTCGAAAATACTGGCGATTTGTTTTGCAGTATATTGATCTGTACCCTCAGTCATCAGCCGTGCTGCCATATTGGACAGTCCATTCAAGCCTTTGGCAATATTTTCGTCTTGGGCAGATCCTGCATTGAAGGTCAGTTGGATGTCTACAATCGGAAGATCTTGCACAGCAACAAAGAGTGTGCGGACCTTATGAGCGTTATTGAGTTGTTGTACAAAAGGTGCTTCATAGCTTTTTTGCTGACTTAAATTTTTTAAGCTTTGCAAAGAGCTGAGTGATTTTAAAGGGGTGGCATTGGGTAATTCTTCGATGTTTTGCGAGGCGTCATGATCAAACTCAGCTAAGCTCAGGTTAGAACAAAGTAGTGTGCTTAGTAATACAATAAATTGCGATATTTGCACTGAAAGCTCCTGATTCTCTATTTTTTGTTATTTGATTCGGGGCTTAAGTACAAGGTACTTAAATTATCGCGAACAAAATAAATATTGGCAATCCGTTGTAAATCTTGTGGAGTCACTTTTTCATAATGTTGGGCTAACTCATCCATCAGGCGGTAACTCAAGCCATTTACCTCTAAATTGCCAATCATATTTGCTTGCCCAATAATATCATCTTGGCTATAGATTAAATTAGAGACAAAATTGTTTTTCACACGTGCTAACTCGGTTTGATTGACCAATTCGGTTTTAAATAAATTCATTTCTTTTTCGATAGCAGCTTGTGCTTCGGTCAGTGAAACATTTTCAGAAGGTAAGGCGGAAATAATAAATAAGCTATCCCCACGATTGTAGGGGTCGTAACTTACACTAATGGCAGTCAACAATTTTTTATCACGAATCAATCGGTCTTGCAGACGGGCAGAGATTCCGCCATCGAGTAAAGATTGAATAATCGTGAGTGCATAAGCATCTTGTGGATTTTTGGCGGTGGCAAGGGAGCGAACATTCCATGCCATAAATAAGTTTGGAACCTGTACAGGGAGTGACAACTCCATATGACGATACCCTAAACGGTCAAATTCAAGCACATCATTGCGGTCAGGTGTTGTTTTTTGACTAATGGCGGAAAAATATTTTTCGACTTGTTTGAGTGCTTGTTCTGCGTTGACATCGCCAACAATCACCAAGGTCGCATTGTTAGGCGTATACCACGTTTTGTACCATTTTTTTAAATCATCAAGTTGAATATTCTGTAGATTTTTCATATAGCCAATTACAGGTTGGCGGTGGTGACTCGTAGGGTAGGCAATCCATTTAAAACGTTCGTATGCTAAATTACGCGGATTATCATCGGTACGTTGACGGCGTTCCTCCATAACGACTTTGATTTCAGGTTCAAAATCTTGTTGACGTAGGACGAGGTTTTGCATGCGATCGGCTTCAAGTTCTAAAGCCAATGGAAAATACTTTTTAGGGTAAAGCTGATAATAATTAGTATAATTGGTAAATGTTGCAGCATTGATCCGCCCACCATAAATACGACTCAGACGTGTAAATTCATCATCGGGCACTTTTTGTGTGCCTTTAAACATCATGTGTTCTAAGACATGTGATATGCCGAGTACATTGCCAAATTCATCACTACTGCCTACTGCATACCAAATCTGTGTCATCACAATCGGCGCACGATGGTCTTCTCGAATAATGACTTTTAGACCATTATTTAAAGTTGTTTCCACGGTTGTACGTGCTAATTGACTTTGTGTTTCAGCAAATGCTGTGGGAATGTGACAAGTCGTCAAGAAAAATCCACTTAAAAGTACGACATGAGATAAAGTTGAAAAAATAGAGTGAGGATTTTTTTTGATTTTCAGCACTACCTACCCCAAACGTGTTAAATACATAAACCATTCTTTAGAAAAATATTTTTTAAATCAATATTGAAATGTTGCATTTTAGTTGATTTGCATCAGCATCAGCACAAATACCTTAAGCATATATTTAAAAGTGTCTTAAACGCTTATCAATAGGACAATCTGTGCTAAACTCTTTCTTTTTTAACATGATGCTTTTCAAGGAATCGGCATGCAAGAACAGCACAATAAATTCTTGATTGATGCGGAAATTGGTGATGATGATGTCACATTACCGAGTTTACCCACCGTTGATGTGCCCATCGTTGAAAATAAAATTATAGAAACACCGGTTGTACAAGCGCCAGTAGCAGATACGGCTGTGACAGATGAACAACAGTCAGAACAGCAAACGAAAGGTGGTTTTTTTAGCCGTATGAAGGAGGGTTTAACTAAAACCCGTAAAAACCTTGCAGACGGTATGGTGAATATTCTCATCGGTGGTAAAGAAATTGATGATGAATTGCTTGAAGAAGTTGAAGAACAGCTTTTAGTTTCAGATATTGGTGTTGAAGCAACCAAGACGATTATTGCTAATCTGACTGAGCGTACAGAACGTGGTGATTTAATTTATTCACATTCATTATATAAGGCTTTACAAGAAGAGTTGGTGGCATTACTTGCACCGCGTGTCAAACCTTTACATATTGACCCGAATAAAAATCCATTTGTGATTTTAGTGGTTGGGGTAAATGGGGTAGGTAAAACCACTACTATTGGTAAACTGGCTAAACGTTTGCAGGGTGAAGGTAAGAAAGTGATGTTGGCTGCGGGTGATACTTTCCGTGCGGCAGCGACAGAGCAATTACAAATTTGGGGTGAGCGTAACAATATCCAAGTGGTTGCACAAGGGCATGGAGCAGATAGTGCATCTGTGATTTTCGATGCTTTTGAAAGTGCTCGTGCTAAAGGTGTGGATGTATTGATTGCAGATACAGCAGGACGTTTACATAACAAAAGTAACTTGATGACTGAGTTAACCAAAGTGAAACGTGTGATGCAAAAAATTGATGCAACTGCGCCACATGAAGTCATGTTGGTTGTCGATGCGGGTACGGGACAAAATGCCATTAATCAAGTGGAAATGTTTGATGAAGCCGTGGGCTTAACAGGCTTAACCATTACTAAACTCGATGGTACTGCCAAAGGTGGTGTGTTGTTTAATATCGCAAGCCGTACACATGTACCGATTCGTTTTATTGGTGTCGGTGAAAAAATTGATGACTTACGCCCATTCTCTGCAAAATCATTTGTGGCAGCATTATTTGAAACTGAAAAATAATGAATCTAGCTACAATGTGGAATAAATAAACAAAAAACTCCGTTATCCACGGAGTTTTTTGTTTTTAAATGATTTTATGCTGTAAAAATAGGCGTTAGAACCTTGCTTAAATATACAAATACATGCAATTAAAGCTAAAATACCTAAAAAAAATATGGTTTTTTATTCATTTTTTAGGGGGAATACAAATTGACAATTTTGTCTAAAATCGGTCAGGTGTTAGCAACGGATTTATCCAAAGATATACTTTTTAAACGAAAGGAAAATCAAAAGGATGAATGCAATTTTCTAGAAGAACTACGTAAGCGACGTAGTATTTATCATTTAGGTAAAAAGGTCGCTTATCCACAAGATGACTTAGTGTCTTTAATTAAAGAAACAGTATATTGCTGTCCTTCAGTGTTGAATTGTCAAAGTACACGTGTGGTTATTTTGCTGCAAAAATCACATGCACAGTTTTGGGCAATGGTCAAAGAAATCCAAAAAAAATACATGCATGAAAAAGCTTATGAGGGCATGGCATTAAAAATAGACGAAAGCATGGCTGCATATGGGACGATTTTGTATTTTCAAGATCTTGATGTCATACAAAAACTACAAAAATTAAGACCATTACAAGCAAATGACTTTGAAGTATGGTCAGAACAAAGTTTAGGTATGGTGCAGTTTGCAGTGTGGGGATTATTGGCAAGTTTAAATTTAGGGGCGGCTTTACATCATTATAATGCCAATATAAATGATGAAATTTTGCAATATTATGACTTACCCTCACATTGGCAATTAAAAGCACAAATGACTTTTGGCTCAATCATGACGCCAGCAGATGCTAAAAGCTATGAGGATGATCAAGTGATTTTTCGAGTATTTTCATAAATGTATATAAGCTTTTATAAAAAATTTGACATTTTATAGGATTAAAGCGTAAAGAAAGGCTATTTTTATTCGATATTCATCATGCGCATGGAAGCTAGGTCATAATAATTACACTGATTGATGATTGAATGGATCAGTCTGTGTCTTAGCTAGGATGTTGACATATTTAAAGCATTGATTTTTAGATATTGTTCTATTTATGCAACAGTATGTCATATAGATACCACTAACGAAGATTTTTTGAATGTAATACACTTAGCTTATCTTAAGAACACGACCATAGGGTCAAAGAAATATTGAGGATTACGATAATGTCATTTTTAGATCAAATCAAACAACGCCGTAGTATTTATGCAATTGGCAAAAATGTGACTTTGGATAATTCAAAAATTGAAGATATCATTAAGCAAGCCATTAAACTTAGCCCATCTGCATTTAACTCACAAACTTCACGTGCAGTGACATTATTTGGTGATTCACACGTAAAATTTTGGACAATTGTGTTAGAAACGTTACGTAAAATTGTACCTGCAGAAGCATTTGAAGGGACAAGCCAGAAAATTAATAGCTTTATCGCTGGTTATGGCACAGTCTTGTTTTATGAAGATCAAGATGTGGTAAAAAGCCTGCAAGAACAATTTGCACTGTATGCAGATAATTTTCCAATTTGGTCAGAGCATTCAACAGGAATTGCACAATTTGCAACATGGACTGCGCTTTCAGAAGCTGGTTTAGGTGCATCATTACAACATTACAATCCAATTGTAGATGAAGAAGTGGCACAAACCTTTAATGTTCCTAGCAACTGGAAACTTCGTGCTCAATTGGTCTTTGGTTCGGTAGAAGCACCTGCTGGCGAAAAAGCATTTATGGATGATGCTGAACGTTTTAAAACATTTAACTAATCAGTTTATTAAATACAAGGGCGCTTAGGCGCTCTTTTGTTTTTAGCTTGTATAAAGTACCGTAGATATACACATTATTTGATGTAAAAATAACAATATTTAGATTTTTTTAATTTTTTTGAAGCTTATAAAAAGTGATAAATTTCTTCAAATTACTTGTAAACTTTGGGTTTAAAAACAAATTGTCATAAAAATGTCATGCACACATAGCATAGTGCATTCAATTTTAAAGTTTATTGATATTTGAGAAATACCTATGCGATTTAAATTGGCAGCAAGTGTAATGGGTTTAGGTCTTATCATGAATGCGTCAGCATTTGCAGCAGTCACCATTACCGCACCTGAAGAAATTGTTGTTTTGGCTGTAAATGATCAAGAAGTCAATACAGGTATTTTTAGAACTAAGAAAAATGAATATAAAGTCAATGCGGGTCAAACCGCAATCAGTGTGCGTTATCAGCAGTATTTTGAACATTTAAATAATGAACATGATATTTTAAAATCGGGTGTTATTACGATTACGGCACCTAACTTACAAGAGGGTCAGAGCTATAAATTAAATTTAGTGAATGCGCCCAAAGATTTTGATGCAGCCAAGAAATATGCTGAACAACCTACAATTGCTTTGTATGATCAAAATAATCAAATGATTGTGCAGCAAACAGGTGCAAATAATGAAGCGAAACCTTGGTTATCGGGTGGTGTTTTTGGTCGAGTATTTGATTTAACAACCTCAAAAAAATCTGAAAATCAACCAGCTCCTGTTTATGCCAATACACAGCAGTCTGCCGCTGGGGGCAATACAACCGCAACACCCAATACATCAGTTGATTTAAATACAGCCAACGGTGCAGATCAACAAATGATTCAGATCTGGCAAAGAGCATCAAAAGCAGAACGTCAACGTTTTATGAGTTGGGTGGCTGAACAATAATAGGTCAACAACCTATACGACATGAAAAAAGGAGGGGAAATAGCGATATTTCTCCATCCTTTTTTATGTGATTGCTACATTATGTGGTGTAAAACCTAAATTCTTAGCTCCACCAATAGCGTAAAATATGAAAGAAAATAGGTGCTGAAAAACAGATTGAATCAATGCGGTCTAACATACCACCATGCCCATGAATCAATTGTCCCCAGTCTTTGACCCCACGATCACGCTTGATTGCAGACATCACCAAACCACCAAAGAAGCCAAAAATACAGACAATCAAACCGATCAAAGCAGCTTGTAAATAAGTGAAAGGTGTAAGCCAATTCATTAAAACACCTAAACCTGTTGCCAGTACAATGCCTCCGACTAAACCTTCAATGGTTTTAGATGGTGAGAGGATCGGTGCAACTTTGTGTTTTCCAAATAATTTTCCACAAACATATTGTAAAACATCAGAGGCTTGCACCACCATGATCAGCCAAATTGCAAGCCAAATTTTCTCCCCATCAAAGCCAGGCAGTTTTAGGTTGAGTAAAGCAGGTACATGGGAAATACAAAACACACTGACCATCAAACCCCACTGAATTTTTGCACTTCGTTCTAAAAAATGCGTGGTATCTTCCTGTTTTAAACTGGCAATTGGAATCAGTAAAAAGACATAAAGGGGAATGAAAATTGAATACAAGCCGTACCAATCGGTATAAATTAAATAGTATTGATAAGGAATGACAAAATAAAAAGCGATCAGTAAGGGGAAGTAATCACCACGCCGCGTGGGTAATAAACTGATAAATTCACGTAATGCAAATAAAGAAATAATGCCAAAAAGAATAATAAAGGCTGTTTTTCCGAGCAGAATAGCAGCTCCAATGACGATCAGCATGACCCACCATGCATTGATTCGTGCATTTAAATTGTCAATTACAGGAGAGGCTGTAGTTCCTGCACGTTGTTTTAAAATAAAACCGACAGTGGATGCGAAAATTAAAATGGCTGCAAAAATACCAAATAATACATAAGTTTGCTCTAAGTTATCTAAGGTCATTGGTTTTCAACCTCTTTTAATTTTAGGAGTTCTTGTTGTGCATATGCTAAAAATTCGGCTTTATTCATTTCAATATGCTCATTAAGCGGACAGCCAAAACATACTGTAGATAATAAAGGCAAAGGCACAAATGCACCTTTGGGCATGACACGTCTTAGATTTGAAATCCATACAGGAACGATTTCAACCTCAGGAAAAGCATGATGTAAATTGTATAGACCACTTTTAAATGTCAATAACTCAACATCATCATTGAGGTTACGCGTGCCTTCAGGAAAGAAAATAATAGAATAGCCTTGTTCTAAGGCATCCTTAATGGGCTGTAATGGGTCTTGATTATTTTCACGATTTCGCTGAATAGTGACGCCGTTGAAAGTATTATGAATGAGAAAACGGCGGATC
Source organism: Acinetobacter sp. 251-1 (assembly GCF_030329305.1). Lineage (NCBI taxonomy): Bacteria > Pseudomonadati > Pseudomonadota > Gammaproteobacteria > Moraxellales > Moraxellaceae > Acinetobacter > Acinetobacter sp. 251-1. Next base: position 163,850 of record NZ_JACANS010000007.1, read on the forward strand.
CCATCTTTTAACCAATAGTCAGAGGCTGCTACAGGTTTAGTCTTTCTGCGTATGGGGGTAGGTAAGGATGACCACAATAAAATAAAGTCAATATGACTATTATGATTGGCATAATAAATACGTTGTTTGGATTCTTCGGGTTGGCAACCTATCCATAAGCTACGAGCACCTGTGAGTAATCGAGCACCACGCCGTGTTAAAAAAGAGATGAAGCGAGCAAGATAGTTTGAAGCACTTGGTGTTGTGGGCAAAGATCTTTGATTATTATCCTGCGGTGTAATTTGCGTCATAATAAAACCAAAATTGTTATTGTAAAAAATAAGTTAAATATGAAATCCATTAAAACAAGAGATCATATGGTGAGTAAAGTTATTTGTCATTTAAATTGATATTCAGTTTTTATAAATGTTATGAGCAGATTGGAAATCATCCATAATAAGAAATAGATGAGCGTTGTTATGAGATAAATAGCCTAAGCAAATTTAACATATTTATGTGAATGTCATATAATACTTTATTATTTTTTATAGAATATTTGATCATGACACCCGCATGTAAAGTTTTAAAATCAAATAAAATCGAATTTTCAATTCATGAATATGAACATGATGTGAATGCGAAAAGTTTTGGATTAGAAGCGGCAGAAAAATTAGCTTTAAATGTCGAAGAAGTATTCAAAACACTGATGGTAACAGATGATAAAAACTATTTTGTTGCTGTGTTACCTGTAAGTCACCAACTGAATTTAAAAAAAGTTGCAACTGCGTTTGGTGCGAAAAAACTGCATATGGCAGATCCAAAAGATGCAGAGCGTTTAACAGGATATTTGGTCGGAGGAATTAGTCCTGTTGGTCAAAAAAAGCGCTTAAAAACAGTAATTTGTGAAAGTGCAAAAACATTAAAAAAAATATATGTCAGTGGGGGGAAAAGAGGGTTAGATATCGGTGTGAATCCCAATGATTTGGCTCAGGTTTTAGCTGCTCATTTTGCAGATATTGTGGATGAATAAAACTTTTATTGAATATCTTTATTTATATTTAGGACTATTTTTTGATCATATTGATCTGAAATTTTAGTTGAGATTAAGATTAGGCTCAAAAGCCGCATGGTGCGGCTTTAAGTGACTGAAAATTATAGATTGTATATTAATTTAAGCCGTTTTTCGATTGACCACGAACTTATAAAATAGCAAGCTACACGCTGTGATTATGGCACACAGTAAATAAGCAAAACTATAATCAAAATGCGCAATAATCATGCCGAGTAAGATTGAACCGACAGCAATACCAATGTCATAGCAGGTAAAAAAGGTTGAGGTCGCATGCCCAATTCGATCTCTTGGCGAGCGTTGAATCGCGAGTGTCTGTAAGCAAGGTTGGGCGGAACCAAAGCCCATGCCAATCAGTACTGCGGCAAAAAGAAAGCCTGTGACATTTTCAACTTGGCTTAACATGGCTAAACCGACTGCAAATAATGCAATCGCAGGATAAATCACATAACTTGCACCTTTACGGTCGTAAATTTTTCCTGTGATTGGGCGTAGGCTCATCATCGAAATTGCAAAAACCACAAAAAATGCACTGGCATAAGCGAGTAGGTGTTTTGCTTCGGCAAAGGTGGAAATAAACGACATAATGCTTGCGTAGGAAAATGAAGTGATCATTGCCATCACAGACACAGAAATTGCCTTTTTTTCAACAAAATGGTTAATATTGAGTTTTTTATTTTCAACTTTAAGCGCTACAGCTTGGTTTTGCTGAATTGGAATAAAAAAGCATAAGGCAAAACCTAGACAAATAATTACCGCTAAAATGGCAGTTATAGTTAAATAGGAAATTGATTGGATCAAAGTTAAGCCAATCAGGGGGCCAAGCACAATTCCCAAATTGACTGACATGACAAAATATCCCATGCCTTCGCCTTTTCGTTTTTCTGGAATAAAATCATTCACAATCGGAACTGTGACAGTCGTTAATATACTGAACCAAATTCCATGTAAAAAGCGAATAATCATCAAGATAGTGAAATTGTCAGCAAGTAAATAAGAGACTGCAAATAAACAAAATAAAGTTTCAGAAATATATAATGTTTTTTTACGCCCTAATTTTTCAATAATCAGTCCACTAAATGGTCGGACGGCGATGGAGGAGACCATAAATAAAGTGATTGCCAAACCTGCTTGAGTCAAGCTGCCACCTAAATCATTTAAAATATAAATGGGTAAAATGGTGGTTTGGGCAAAATAAAAGATAAATAAAAATAAATTATTGGCTAAACAAAGAATAAAGGATTTATTCCATAAATGTTGTGCATTTACAGTTGACATAAATAACCTGAATGTTGGGAGAGGCGTAAAAGAGCTAAAAAGTCTTTTATGGAGAAAAATATGGTTAATTTTAATACAATTAGGCAACAGAGTATAGTGTAAAGATCGTATTAAATAAAAAAGGAATCGTAGCCGATTCCTTTTTTATTTAAGCAATAGTATTTCATTGTATGGCAGAGTTTATTTTATAAACCTGCTTCATAATCTGAATTGCTAAGCAGTTTTTCAACATCGCTCAGATGATCTGCTTTAATTTTATAAATCCAACCTTTACCATAAGGGTCGTCATTAACAAAATCAGGATCATCTTCAAGTGCAGGATTGATTTCAACCACAGTTCCTGAAATGGGTGCATGAATATCAGATGCAGTTTTCACTGATTCAACCACACCAACGGCTTCACCTGCAGTGACTGGACGACCAACCTCAGGAATTTCAACATAGACCAAATCGCCAAGCGCATCTTGTGCATGATCAGAAATACCTGTAACAACGAGATCACCTTCGATTCGTACCCATTCATGTGTTGCTGCGTACTTTAATTCAGCAGGATGATTCATGCTCACTCCTTAAAAGTTTCACTTTATTTTTCTACGTGTTATACAGGTTTTTGTTAAAAAACAAAAGATTTAAAAGTGCTATAGATATGGGTCTTTGCGCCAATTGCTTGGGCTACGTCCACTCCAACGTTTAAAAGCACGACTAAAATTGGCGACATCACTATAACCTAGCTCATCTGCAATTTGTTCAAGCGTATAGTCTGTTCTTGACAGTAACGAGGTTGCATGTCGATAACGCACTTCATCCACTAGCGTTGAAAAGGATGTCCCTTCTGCAGCGAGTTGACGTTTTAATGTTCGATCAGACATATGTAAGCGTTCAGCAACATTTTCAATACTTAAATAATGCTGTTCAGAATGCGTCAAAATATCACGTACACGCATCGACAAACGACGGCGTTCCCCAATGGCAGACAGTTCAGCTTCACATTGGTTAATCGCAATTTGACTGGCAATCGGATCTGCATTGACCATTTTCAAACCAAGATAAGATTTATCAAAGCTGGCAATCAAGTGAGGCTGCTCAAAGCGCATTTGATAACGACCTTGGAGTTTATCGATATATTTATCAAAACCTTCAGGTTTAGAAAAATCGAAGTCGATATCGCCTTTGAGATCATCTATACCCGTTAAGGCACGTGCCATCGTCATAATCCCAAAGGTTAAACCCATTAAAATTTCGGTTCTTAATGGTTCAATATCAATATCACATTGCAATTGTAAGGTGGCTTTTTCGCCAAAAGTAGAAAAATACAATTGTAAAAATGGCATACGCAGTTGAATAAAACGATTGGCTAAGACCAATGCGTCAGTAATATCATTGGCAGTCATGATCGCATAACCAATAAAACCATGAATGGAAATACGCATTTGTGTACCAATTTGATAGCCAAGCGTACTTTCACCCGTGAGTTTTAAAGCATGTTTAACCAATTCATTCGCAATTGTCGTTGGAATACGAAAGTCTGGTTCAGCCAATTGTTCGCTATTAAAAGGGAATGGCGCAAAAAAAGTTTCGGCACTGTAGCCCCATCTCGAAACAATATCGAGTAATAAAAGTCCATAAACACCAGGAATTCCCTGATCTTGGCGAGCTGAAGTGTTCTTCATATGCTATCCGTTGCTCTCAACATATGTGTTTAAGTTGCATATTGTCATGATTCTAATCAAAAACCATAAAAATTGTAAGACAAAAAATAGCTTTTAATTGTTTTGAAAATCTCGATTAAAAACAACAATTTTAGTTGTCGAAATCAGTAAAACATCGCCATTTTGATTTTTTGCTTGAGTGATGTAACTCACAATACCACGATCAGGTTTAGTTTTTGATGGAGTGATAGAAACAATTTCCACTTCAACTGATATTTTATCACCTACGCGCGTTGGGCGTGGCCAACGTAAATTAGAGTCTGAGCCGATCAAGCCATAAGCGACAGGAAAACATTCTGTCCAAAGTCGCATGACGATCGCAGAAGTATGCCAGCCGCTTGCTGCTAAGCCTTTAAAGATTGGGTGTTCAACCGCTTTTTCTGGATCTGTATGAAAAATTTGAGGATCATATTTATGGGCAAAATCTAAAACTTCATCCAAACTAACTTCATATTCTCGGCTTTTAAATTGATCCCCTACATTCAGATCTTCTAAATACAACATTTATTCATCATCCTTTTCTTTCATACCTTGTTGTTCTACCAAAAAACCGCCTGTTTGTCTTTGCCATAAATTGGCATAAATGCCATTTTGGCGAATTAAATCTTCATGTGTGCCTTGTTCAACGATTTTACCTTGATCTAAAACGATTAATCTGTCCATTTGCGCAATCGTTGATAAACGATGGGCAATAGCGATCACGGTTTTATTTTGCATCAAATCATCTAAACTGGACTGAATTGCTGCTTCAACTTCAGAGTCTAAAGCACTGGTTGCTTCATCTAAAATTAAAATCGGAGCATCTTTTAAAAATACCCGTGCAATAGCAATACGTTGGCGTTGACCACCAGATAATTTAACACCTCGTTCACCGACATAAGCGTCGTAACCTGTACGTCCACGAAGGTCTGATAGTTGAGGAATAAATTCTGCGGCTTTGGCTTTTCTGACCGCTTCAAACATTTCCTCATCAGTCGCATCAGGGCGACCATATTTAATATTTTCAGCCACAGTACGATGTAAAAGGGAAGTATCTTGGGTCACCAAAGCAATGCTTTTTCTCAGGCTATCTTGTGTGACATCTTCAATGTCTTGTCCATCAATGGAAATTCGACCATGGTTGAGGCTATAAAAGTGTAAAAGGAGCTGAATCAGTGTAGATTTTCCTGCACCAGAACGCCCAACAATACCAATCTTTTCACCTGGTTTAATGTCTAAATTAAAATGATCAATCACGTTTTTATTATTATATGCAAAGCTCACATCTTCAAACTTGATTTGACCTCGTTGAATGTTTAGCGCTTTGGCATCTGCTTTATCTTGGATATGAATCGGCTTGCCTAATGTATTCATACCATCTTGGATGGTGCCAATATTTTCAAACAACATCGAAGTTTGCCACATCATAAACTCAGCCATACTGTTGAGTTTTAAAATCATTGCTGTGGTCGCAGCAATGACCCCAATCGCAGCTAAGCCTTCTAACCACAACCAAATAGCAGTACCCAATACCCCAAAGAACAGTACAAAAGTCAGTAAGTTAATGCAGATCTCATACATTGAACCTAAGCGCATTTGGTGAAATACGGTAACCATAAATTTTTGCATCGAGGCTTTGGCATATTCACTTTCACGACCTGCATGCGCGAACAGTTTCACTGTTTGAATATTGGTATAGGCATCGGTTACACGTCCAGTCATTTCTGCACGTGTATCGGCTTGGGCTTTAGAAATTGCCCCTAAACGTGGAATAAAATAGCATGCGGCAGTAATAAACAAACCTAACCAAATCAAGAGTGGAATCAATAAAATGGGGGAGATTGCGCCTAACACAATACTGATGGTAATGAAGTAAATAATGACATAAGTCACCATATCACCCAAAATGACCCAGAACTCACGCACAGCCAATGCTGTTTGCATGACTTTAGCAGATAAGCGACCCGCAAAATCATTGTGGAAAAAGTCTAAACCCTGACGTAACAATAAGTTATGAAAGCGCCAACGCAATCGCATTGGAAAGCTGCTATATAGAACTTGATGTCGAATAATCGACTGCATATTAGCAAAGAAAATATTGGCAAATAAGATCAAGGATAAAATAATCAGATTATTCTTATGATTTTGAATAAAATTTTTAGGTGTAGACTGCGTTAACCAATCCACAAGATGCCCAATTTGCGAGAAAAAAATAGCTTCAAAACTGGCTGTCGCAGCAGTGAATAAAATCAATAAAACCAAATACTTTTTGACACCATAAGCGGACTGCCAAACAAAGGCAAAAAAAGTTTTGGGTAACGGTTCATTTAGCCCTTCATTCGGATAAGGATCAACACGTGTTTCAAACCATTTTAAGAAGCTATTCATACAAAAAAGTGGCGTCCATAAGTCTGTAGGAAATTGAGTTTGTTGTATAAATACATATATTTATATGCATAGGAAGATCAAAATACGATAAGTTTTTGTGTAAACATCATGAGAATAACATGTGTAGATTGCAATTTTAAATCAATGATAAAGGCTTTTGAAAATTTACACTATAAAAAGAATAATATCAGAAGCGATGCAAAAAAATGTGAGATAAAAAATGCCTTTATCTCGGGGCATGCTATGTAAATGCAGAATACAATAGTTGCTTTGATGATGATTTAAGCAGAAAATATAGCAGCACAATCTAATTTCTGAATAAAGATCTTTAAATATCATGCTATGAAGAAATCGAACATTCAAACACAGCGGAATTCATGGACAACAGAGCAAGATTGCTTCTTGATTGAACACAATGCATTGTCCATGCAAGAATTGCGTCAGCATTTGCCATACTCGGAAGTAGACATTCAAAATCGTAAAAAGATTTTAGGACTGAATCAAAGAGACCGACAAATGCGTAAGTTTTTATAATGCCACGTATGTGTTTATATAACGACATAACGACTGGATTAACTGCATTTTATTTTAGATTCTTAATGACTCGCGTCACCACGCCCCAAATTACCATTTCTTGACCATCTTGAAAATGAATATCAGGAAATTCAGGATTTTCTGCTTGTAACCATCTACGATCACCCTCGATCATAAGGCGCTTTACAGTAAAATCATTATCGACCAAAGCCACAACAATATTACGATTTTTTGCTTCGATACTACGGTCTACAATCAAATCATCATCAACATCGATGCCTGCGCCTAGCATGGATAAAGAAGCCACTTTGACCACAAAGGTTGTATTGGGGTTTCTGATTAAATATTCGTTAAAGTCAATCGATTGTTCTGTGTAGTCCTGCACAGGAGAAGGTAAGCCAGCTGCAATTTTGTTTTGTGCTAGTGGAATAGATGCTGTGCTTTTACATTCAAAAATAGCAATAGATGCGACTTCACGTACTTTTTGTTTTTGTGCTTTGTTCGTTAAATATTGTTTTACTTCATTGACCTGAGATTTTGGCACATGAACAATTTCAGTTTCTTCTGTAGAAGTTTGTGCATTTTTTACTTCACTCGTCGTACTCAAATTACTTAAATTCGTCATGTCTTTATTCTTAATTAACTCAGTCTTGCCAAAGTCTATCTTGATCAATTCTGAATATCAAATTTAAAAAATATTGATTTTCAATAAGATATATAAAAAACATTTAAAATGAATTTTTCATAATTTTGTACAGATATATGTCATACAATGTCATTACATTATATTTTTACTTTATTTTTTATGATAAAAATCAATGTGAAACTCATGTTGGATTATCTTAAGATAGGGTGCTTAGAGTACAAATGAGTAATAAAAATAAAGCAGATGGTACTGAAATAACCCTGTTCAAGCTGAAATTTTACTTTTAAAAAGAGCATGAGATCATTACAGTAAATACTCAGCTAAAAAAATTGAGTCATTCATGAAATGGGATGAAATTGGTGAGCAGCCTTGCCCAATTGCACGTACTTTATCGGTGATTGGTGATCGTTGGACTTTTTTGATTATTCGTAATGCATTTATGGGAATGCGCCGTTTTGATGATTTTCAGCAAAACTTGGGGCTTACACGCCATATCTTATCAGCACGTTTAAAGCGTTTGGTCGAGCATCAGGTATTGGTAAAAACGCCTTATAAGGATCGCCAGCAGCGTTTTGAATATTGTTTGACTGAAAAAGGGCGAGCACTTTATCCAGTCTTGTTGACGATGGCGGATTGGTCAAATCAATGGATGGATATCGCACATGAACCGATCGTGCATTTTGTACATCGTCCATGTCAGCAGGTGCTTAAACCTGTTTTGGTTTGTTCAGATTGTGGTGTGTTATTAGACGCACAGCAGATTAAACCTGTTTTTAATCTGGATTTTATGCAAAAAATGATCAAGAAACAGGCTTAAAGTGACGAGTAAATCATGATTACAAACAATTTGCAGGTTTAGGAATACCTGCCAAACGACTTAAATGGCGTGCAACCAAACCCGTTTGAAATTTGTCTTGTAGTAGAGCATTGTTGATGTCAGCGCTGACACTTTTCATTAAAAATTTAATTAAAGGGCGTGTCGCAGGAGAATGTCCAAATTGGTGATAAAACTGACGTACTGCTTGTAAAACTTCAAAATGCCAAGCGGTTAATTCTAAATTTAGACTTTGTGCCAGTTGTTGTGCAACATCTTCATTCCAAATTGTATAATCGACTAAGTGACCATCTTGATCGAGTTCTAAATTCATAAAATAGCCTAACTGTCTAAGCGAAAATGAGTTCACTCATTTTGATTGGGAGAAATAGATTATTTTAAACTGATGCAACGTTTAAAGTCTAAAACTAAGTCGGCAAAAGTAGCATAAGTAAGAGTTTGCACATTTTGACTCAATGGTGTTGCAAGCAAATCCAAATCTGTTTCAAGTACATATACGGTAGTGTGTTGTTGTATACGTGCATCTTGAACGAACAAAATCGCATCCCCCATCAGTACCACTGCATCGTTTGCGTTTGACATGCTTGCCCACTGTTCTAAACAGGCAGAAGTTTTGCCAAATTCCGATTGGATTAAAAATAAAGTGTGTTGTGACATGTTTAATTTCTCATTTTTAAACTGAATAGTAGCGTTTATTACCAATACAACACATGATTAAAATCTTGAATAAATTGGGGATTTAAATCAATAAATTCAATTTCCTGTTGTGATTGCGTAACAAAAATTGAGTTTTTATCCTTATTTTCTACTAAAATAGGAGTTAAATCGTAAAACTCAAAACTATCCAACATGTTAGAAGCAAGTTTAAACGCATGTTTCACTTGATCAAAGATCTGTTCAGATTTTAGTAAACTGAGCGCACCATTTTGTAGTAAGACTTTGACTTTGCTGCCAAAAGTTGCAAGCACCATGGTCGCAGCAATACTTTCATTGATCTGCAAGGAGGTGAGGTTGGTTTGGGTTAAAATAACAAGTACAGTTTTCACACAATTTACCTTTGAATTGCAACACTTAAATAATAATAACATCCTAGAATTGAAGTAGACGGTCACAGGACTCAACTGCATCAGCAAGTTCACCTAGACCGACCAACTCAAAGCCTTCAGCAAGATTATGTGTTGAGATTTGATGTCGCTTGGCATTTTCTAGATCTGTGATGCCACGTGCTAGTGCAGCACTCACGCAGACAGGTAAACGGATTGCTAATTTCTGCCATTCACTGCACACATTTCGTTGATCATCGGGGAACCATTGCAATTGATTCGCAACGGATACACCATCTTGATAGAAGAAGACACGAAATTCTTGCTTTTTTGCATGTAGTGCTTGTGCTAAACCTAAGGCATGCCAAGCATGAATAGAGGTAGGTGCAGAGGTAATTAGTAATAAAGTACTCATTGAAACTTCACTTGAAGATTAGATGATAAAGACAGCATCATTTACACTTGATAACAATAGGTAGTATACAATGATTTTAGTGACTGGTGGTTTAGGCTTTATAGGCTCGCATGTGGTGATTAGCTTGCTTGCTCAGGGGCAAGAGGTCGTCATTGTGGATAACTTAGCCAATGCAAATTTACAAACATTAGAACGCCTTGAATATATTGCAGGAATGTATATTCCATTTGTAAAAATCGATGTTCGAAACACGCCCGCATTAAATAAAGTATTTGAACAATATTCAATCGATGCTGTAGTACATACCGCAGGTTTTAAATCACTTGAAGAATCCAAACTAAAACCACTTGAATATTATAATGATAATGTAAGTTGTATCATGAGTTTATTACGTTCTATGCAGCGTACAGGGGTACGAAGTTTGGTGCATTTATCTAGCTTAGCGGTGTATGGAAAATCCAGCTTAGCATTGAATGAACAACTTGATTTTAACTATTCGTATCCAAATCCTTATATCAAATCACAACAAATGATTGAAGAGATTATTCAAGATACCTGTAAGACTGACAATGAATGGCGTATTGCAATTTTACGTTTAGGGAATATTGTCGGTGCATTTGAACATGGTGTATTAGGTGAGTTTGTCAACCCATTGCCTAAAAACATTGTCCCAATGCTGTTGCAAGTTGCTGCGGGGCAACGAGATGTTATAGAACTCCAAGACCAAGCAAACACCACAGATGGTACTGTAGAGCGTAGTTTTGTGCATGTGTTGGATGTTTGTGAAGCTGTGCATGCCAGTTTATTTTGGTTGCAAAACCAATTGAATATTTGTGAAGCTTTTGATATTGCGGGTGAGCAAAGTTCGATTCGAAATTTAATTACTTGTGTGCAGGAAGTCACTGCTGCTGAGATTACAACGATTGACGCTGCATATAAATATGAAGAACTCGCACAAATAGGTTCAAACAGCACCAAAGCAGAAAGTATTTTAAAATGGGCAGCAAAACGTTCATTGCAAAACATGATTCAGGACGAATGGAAGTTTTATCAAAATACCTTGAACAATGGCTAGGCTGTTAGTACAAAGGGTAAATAGAGAATTGATTACTTGATAATGATTATTATTTACATTTTGGGTTTTACCGCTTATTATAGATAAATCAAGACATTGACGCTTTGATCGCTCAATGCCCATTATTTCAGTTTGACAAGAGGTGAGTATGCAGACACGTATTGAACATGACACCATGGGCGATGTAGAAGTCCCAAGTGAAGCACTATGGGGCGCACAAACACAGCGCAGTATACAAAACTTTAAAATTGGTCATGAACATTTACCTCGTCCTATGATTCAAGCAATGGGTTTAGTCAAAAAAGCGGCAGCAATGACCAATGCTGAACTGAAGCAAATTCCAGCTGAGCTTGCAAATTATATTGTGGATGCTGCAAATGAAGTCATTTCTGGACAATGGGACAGTCAATTTCCTTTAGTGGTGTGGCAAACAGGTTCTGGTACGCAAAGTAATATGAACTGTAATGAAGTCATTGCCAATATTGCCAACCAAAAATTAGGCAATCCATTAGGCTCACAAAAACCTGTCCATCCGAATGATCATGTTAACCGTGCGCAATCGACCAATGATTCATTTCCAACCGCGATTCATGTCGCAGCTGCGTTACACATTAATGAGTTATTGATTCCTGCGGTTAAGCGTTTGCGTGATACACTCAACTTAAAATCACAAGAATTTCAAGATATTGTTAAAATTGGACGTACCCATTTACAAGATGCAACGCCGTTGACTTTAGGACAAGAATTTAGCGGCTATGTACAACAACTCGACAATGGTATCAAACGTTTAGAACAAGCCTTGGTTTGGTTGTATGAGTTGCCACTGGGTGGTACGGCTGTGGGGACAGGGCTCAACGCACACCCAGATTATGCAGAGAAAGCCGCAGCACAATTGGCACAATTAACAGGTTTACCGTTTGTTACCAATCCAAATAAATTTGAAGCATTGGCTGGGCGAGATGCTGCTGTATTTGCCTCAGGTGCACTGAAAACATTGGCAGCAAGTTTAAATAAAATTGCCAATGATATTCGTTGGTTGGCGAGTGGTCCACGTTGCGGTCTGGGTGAAATCCATATTCCTGAAAATGAGCCTGGTTCAAGTATCATGCCAGGCAAGGTTAATCCAACCCAATGTGAAGCCATGACCATGGTGGTTGCCCAAGTCATGGGGAATGACACGACCATTAACTTTGCAGGTGCCTCAGGTAACTTTGAGTTAAATGTTTATATGCCTGTGATTGCGTTTAATTTAATTCAATCGATTCAGCTATTAGGTGATGCATGTAATAGTTTTGATGAGCATTGTGCAATCGGTATTGAGCCAAATCGTGAAAAGATAGACTATTTCCTATATAACTCATTGATGCTCGTTACCGCATTAAATCCTGTGATTGGTTATGAAAATGCAGCGAAAGTCGCAAAAACTGCTTATAAACAAGGTAAAACTTTAAAAGAGGTTGCAGTTGAATTGGATCTTGTCACGGCTGAGCAGTTTGATGATGTGGTACAACCTGAAAAAATGGTGCATCCAAATGCCAAGTAAGCAGCATAACTAATCACAATCTGTACAGAAATCATCAGCAATAGTTTCTATCTAGAAATGAAGTGCGTACAATACGCATTAGAATTTTATTGCTGATGATTGGTTATGCTAGATATATATTTGACGGATGTTCAAAAAAATGTTCAATTTAAGGATTATCCGGGTGAACATCCTGTTAAATTTATTTTGAATTTTAAAAAGATTTTTCCAAGTGTCATGGAGTTGTTATTGCCTGTGCTTCCTTCAGATGAAGACTTGGAAAAAATGACATGGGAATCGACTACGCAAGATTTTGCAACATTTAAGCTGCTCCTCAGTGGTTGGGGTGTGATTGAATTGCGTTTAAATGCAATTGGTCAATTTAAAGATAAAAACTATGCTGACCAATTGGTGAAAAAAGCCCAAGCTAAACGTAAAGAATTTGCCAAAGCGCAAAAGCAGCTTTCAACGGTTGAGTTAGATTATTTATTTATGCATGAGATTCATGCTTTGATTGATGCCGAATTAGTTGAGCTTGGTGAAAAATTCTATTTACCGACTTTGCGTGATTTGTGGAAGGATCAAGTGAAAGCCAATGTGTTAAATGCTAAATTTTAACTGAATATGTGTGCTTATTTTTAATATACGTTTGTTGTTTGATGAATATTTAAAATGCCAATGAGTCTGTGTACTGCATTGGCATTTTTTATGTGCTTTTATACTTTAAATGCAATTTATATGCTTATTTTTTATAAGCTTAACCATGTATTTCGAGATATTTTTTGTTTTAATAATGCCTTAGAAAAGGCAAATGATGATGATATTGATTGTTTAATTTTTCTAAATAATTGTAGCGTTTGGTCTCGTATTTCCCCGAGGAAATACCAAAGTAATTTCAATAATGTCGAATAATTTTTTAGATTTAATTAAAAATAGACGAACAATTTATGCGATTGGACGCCGTGTTGAGCAAACACCTGAGCAGTTAACTGCCTTAATTCAAAATGCAATCAAGCAAAGTCCATCTTCGTTTAACTCCCAGTCTTCACGTGCTGTTATTTTATTTAATCAACAACATGAAAAATTTTGGCAATTGGTGAAAGAAAAATTGCGTAGCTATGCTGTGGATGAAGTTGCTGCAACAAAAACCGATACACGTATTGAAAGTTTTAAGGCAGGTTTTGCAACGGTTTTATTTTTTGAAGATTTGGATGTAGTGAAACATTTGCAGGATCAATTTCCATTATATGCAGATAATTTCCCCATTTGGTCAGAGCATTCAACCGCAATTGCTCAGTTTGCGACATGGACAGCATTGCATACAGAAGGTTTAGGTGGTTCTTTACAGCATTATAATCCAATCGTAGATGATCAAGTTCATACTGAATGGGATATTCCTGCGAGTTGGAAATTGCGCGCACAATTCGTCTTTGGTTCTATTGAAGCACCTGCAACAGAAAAAACATATATTGAAGATCAAGTACGTTTTAAAGTTTTTAAATAGTTTTCATTGATTTTTATATTGTCAGTAAAGCGAGTGATTGATCACTCGCTTTTGTATACATGATATTACTGCTGATTTATGATTGTTATATCATACTATTGTTTTTGCAAAATTATATAAATGACTAAGCTACGACATCGTAAACATCACAAAAAATTTGATCCCAATAAAATTCATTTACATCATTTAAGACAGCAGTGGATGGAACAACAGGTTATAGAAAGCCAATTACGCAAAGATCAAACTTTTAAAACTAAGTATTATAAACAGCAGTTTGATTTACCACTCAAGGGTAAGCCTGCTTATGTTGTGAGTATGATCATTAAATATTTTATTTTGGTTTTTATTTTGCAATTAATCTTTTTTGTGTGGATTGTTTTTTACACAATTTTTGAAGATGTATTTGAGTTTATCAAATTCCTTGATCCTGAGGTATTTATGGAGGTACATACCACCATCTTTTTGAGTCTGTTGTTGGTTTTACCGATTTTTATTTTGTTTTATAGAAATATATCTACATCTCAATCCAAAGCAATCATCCAAAACTTTCAGATTTACCCTGATACTGTCGCGATTCTTTTTACAGATGGTTCAACTGAGCAGATCCATTATTGTGATATTGATTCTGTTCATATGGTCTCAGTAGGAAAAACACATCAGATGGAAATACGCTATACCTTAGCACATAAGAAGGAATTACAAGATTATCCTCGAATGTTTGAATTGGATTTTACGTTCAAGAAAGTATTTTTTCTCAAAAATAAATATCAAATGTATAGTGCTTTTTTACAACAACTACAAATTAAAAATCCAAGTGCACGTATTTATACAGGGTCTTGGTATAAGTCTTATTTAAATATGGAGAACTTTCAGCTCAATGAAAGGCGTTTATTGATCTTGAAATGGTCAAATATCTTATTTTGGGTTGTATTTGTTGTCATGACATTTGCTGTGACTTTTTATCCTGATTATGAGCATCTTCTATAATTCGTCGTGGGTTACAACTTTTTGCTAGAAAAAAGATGAATGTCTTGGATTTTATGGAATGAATCTTCAAGCATTTTTGTTTAGCATAAAAATATATATCTATTGCTAAAAAAAGAATAAAGATACTTTGAAAACATGCAAATATAGACTATAGTAGAAATGTAAAGTCGAGTGATATGCTTGGTTTTTAATCAATGAGAAAGCTATGATGTTTAGCCTTACCGTGATTTAAAGATCAACTGAAGATGTCACTCTTACCTTTGATCCAATAAATGGGCAATCAATTGTGTTAAGACGTAGTGGGCTGTTGCTTGCATGTGCAACAGTATTGTTACAGCTTGCGGTTTTTTTACAGCCGTTACTTCCTGAGCAATATCAGATTGCTCCGGTTTGTGAGCACATTACTCATTCGCTTTTGCATCCTGACCAAGCGACTTCAGCTATACATCAAAGCAGCTTTATTCATCATTTTCTCCATCTTGATCAGTTTGATGCTGAGCAACAAGCCGAAAATCATCAAAAGCAGCCACATTCGAGTCATCATCATGACAGTAACCATCAATGTCAGTATTGCGTGGTTTATGGCAATTTGGTTTTACCGCCCGAGCTCGGTGTAAAAGAAATTTTAGATCGAATACAAATTCGTTTGATTGCGTATAGCAAAAACTATCAACATGTTTATTTCGCTTTACAGCGATTATATCTCCTACCACAAGGTCGAGCTCCACCTACCTTATTTACATAACTTGATGTCGTGAGTTGTGTTTTATCTACGTCTTTGTGGCGCTAAAAACAACAATTCAATTTCCGAATTTTATGTAGAGATTGATTATGCAAGCTTTATTATTCCCAAAAGCAATGGGAAGGAACTCGCTTCGCCTATTGTTTGGTTCATTTTATGTGTTGTTTTTAAAATGGATTAAAAAAACGTTAATCATAAATCAACAGACGCCTGTGTATTTGAATGTTTATGCTAAAGAAGTAAAACAAAAATTGCACAATGTCGTAGCAAAGAATAAATGGCTGCAAAAGGTTGAGGTGGTGTTATGACTTTAGGACTTACAGCACTTGAATTGGCACGTATTCAGTTTGCATTTACCGTGTCTTTTCATATTATTTTTCCTGCAATCTCGATTGGTTTAGCAAGCTTTTTGGCTGTTTTAGAATGGCGTTGGCTCAAAACCAAAGACCCTGTTTATCAAGATTTGTTTAAATTTTGGGTCAAAATATTCGCCGTGGCATTTGGTATGGGTGTCGTATCAGGTGTAGTGATGAGTTATCAGTTTGGTACCAACTGGAGTGAATTTTCCCGTGTTGCGGGCTCTGTAACAGGTCCATTACTCACTTATGAAGTGTTGAGTGCCTTTTTCTTAGAGGCGGGTTTTCTCGGCATTATGCTGTTTGGTTGGGGGCGTGTTGGCCCACGTGCCCACTTTTTTGCAACCGCGATGGTGGCGGTTGGTACTTGTATTTCTATGTTCTGGATTTTATCGTCCAACAGTTGGATGCAGACACCGCAAGGCTTTAGTATTGAAAATGGCATTATTGTTCCAACCGATTGGTTTGCAATTGTATTCAACCCATCATTTCCATACCGTTTAGCACACATGGCTGCGGCTGCATTCTTGGTATCTGCCTTATTGGTCGCTTCAACTGCGGCATGGCATTTACTCAAAGGTCGCCGTGATGCTTTGGTGAAAAAATCTTTTTCTATGGCAATGTGGATGATTTTAATCCTTGCTCCATTACAAGTGGTGATTGGCGATAACCACGGTTTAAATACCTTGAAACATCAACCTGCAAAATTGGCTGCGATTGAAGGGCATTGGGAAACCAATAAAGGTGAGGGCATGCCGTTATATTTATTCGGTATTCCTGATATGGAAGCGGAAGAAACCAAGTATGCGATTGGCATTCCTAATCTTGGAAGCCTGATCATGACACATACGATGGATGGTGAAGTCAAAGGCTTAAAAGAATTTGCCAAAGAAGACCGTCCAAATTCATTGGTGGTGTTCTGGAGTTTCCGTATCATGGTTGGGCTTGGCATGTTGATGATTGCTTTAGCATGCTTTGCTTTGATTTTGCGTAAAGGTGGCAAGCTGTATGAAAATAAATGGTTGCATCGTTTTGCTTTTGTGATGGGTCCATCAGGATTTATTGCACTACTTGCAGGTTGGTTTACCACTGAAGTTGGTCGTCAACCATGGGTGGTTTATGGGGTAATGCGAACCAAAGATGCATTGTCTCCTGTATCGGCAGAGCAAGTGGGACTAACGCTGATCATTTTTGTGGTGGTGTACTGCGTGGTGTTTGGCATCGGGATTTATTATATGCTGAAACTGATGCATAAAGGTCCGCAATTTATTCATGCAAGTCCTGAAGGCGCAATTCATAGCGAAGAGGCTGTGATTCTTGCCTCAAAACGTCCATTGACCAGTGTAGAAGAAAGCGTTGACTCAGATTTGAATGCTGGCAATAGCAATGAACAGGAGCGTAAATAATGATTGATTTATCTCTGATTTGGATTGTGATTATTGCCATTGGCGTGTTTATCTATGTGGTGTTGGATGGTTTTGATTTAGGTATCGGGATTTTATTCCCATTCTTCAAAGACCAACATGAACGCGATGTCATGATGAATACTGTTGCGCCTGTATGGGATGGCAATGAAACGTGGATGGTGCTCGGTGGTGCAGCCTTATATGCGGCATTTCCATTGGTCTATGCAACGGTATTGTCTGCGCTGTATATGCCCATCATTTTGATGGTGATTGCTTTGATTTTCCGTGGTGTGGCATTTGAATTTCGTTTTAAAGCCAATCGAACTAAGCATTTCTGGGACAAGTCATTTATTGGTGGTTCAGTCTTGGCAAGTTTTTTTCAAGGTATGATTTTAGGAGCTTATATTCAAGGTATTAAAGTCGAAAATCAGATGTATGCGGGTGGTGGTTTAGATTGGTTAACACCATTTACCATCTTTACTGGCATTGGCGTGGTGGTGCTTTATGCTGCATTGGGTTGTGCATGGTTAATTTTTAAAACAGATCATGATTTGCAAGATCGTATGTATAAACTTATGCCAAAGATGATCATCGCATTATTTATCATTTTTGGTGCAGTCAGTATATATACACCAATGGCACATCCTGAAATTGCTGCGCGTTGGTTTAGTCAGCCACAATTGATGTATTTCAGTCCTGTCCCGATTTTAGTGATCATTTTTACATGGCTGGTATTACGTGCATGTAAACAACGTGCTGAATTAAGCCCGTTTATTTATACCTTGGCGTTGGTATTCTTAGCCTATACGGGCTTTATGATCAGTCTATGGCCATACATTATTCCGCCGTCAATTACCATTTGGGAAGCGGCAGCACCGCAAAGTAGCCAATTATTCGCCTTGATTGGTGCATTAATCTTGATTCCAATCATCTTGATTTATACAGGACTGTCGTATTGGGTATTCCGTGACAAAGTTCGTGTCGGTGATGAAGGTTATCATTAATCAGATGTTGTTATTTTAAATTGGGTGAATGTCTGAGTGACTAAAAACAAAGACATTCACCTTAAATAAACGCAAAGGAGATGAAAATTGAAATTGTCTCAGACTCAATGGTTTATTGTGCTTTGGATCGGTGGTTTTCTGACTTTATTAATCATTGCAGGATTTTTTAGAATGCTAATTCAGTTGGCATATTAAAAATAAAAGGGCAGACATATTGCATGTTTGCTCTTTTATTTTAGAAAAATAGCCTAAGCTATTAAAAAATTAGATCAATTAAAAAAATAAGACATACGTAGAAAATAAATATCATCATACACAATACAATAGTCGTGCTGTCTTAAATAGAACATATCTGCATGAAATATGGCTCATTATTGGATATAAAAAGTCTATTAAATCCTCAAAATTTGGCGAGTCATTCTTTAAAGTTAAATGATATAAAAATAAGCAGATTTATCAAACTGAAAAAATTTTCTTTTAAAATAGCCTAAGTAAAAATAGAAATTAATTCATTTTTCAAAAATTGATGCCTCAAATTTAAATCTAAATCTTTCAACCAAAACATATCGATATTCACAAAAGGTAAATCCAATGGATGTTTAAAAATTTGAATATTTTCTGAAATTGATAAATGCTGTAAAACTTGTTCTGGAATAGTAAGCACAGCATGAGAATCACTGGCTAAAATTTGTAAAGCTGTAGAATAGTGCTGACAACGCAATAAGATCTGCCGTGAGAAATTATGCTGTTGAATAAAAGAATCTTCTAATAAAATTCCTGTCCGTCTCGATGAAACACCAATATGCTTTGCAGAAAAATATTGTGCCTTACCCATCGTTTTTTGCTGTGTACAAATCACAAATTGATCCTGAATCAAATTTTTAAAGGCGATATTTGTCCCATAGTTTTGTTGTAGATCAATTGCAAAATCAATTTGCTGCGTAGCAAGTTCTGTTTGGATATTTTTACGATCGAGTTTGCTACTCAAAAATTGAATATCCAAATTTAAATTTTGGAAATGTTGAAAAAGTTTGGGAAAAATTAATGGTTCAATTTCATCATGAATGGCTATTTTTAAAGTTTTTACCATGCTGGGATTAAATTCTTGCTGTGTATTCGAAAGCTGTTGTAGTAAAGCCAAAGCTTGCACAATTTGTGGATAGATTTGTTCAGCAAATGGAGTGGGGCGCATTTTTTGTTGATGACGCACAAATAAATCATCTTTTAAAAGTAAACGTAAGCGTTGCAGCGCATGGCTAACTGCAGATTGGCTAACACATAACATTGTTGCTGCTTGTGTAATACTGCTATGTTCATAAATCGCAACAAAAAGTGGATATAAATTAATATCAATACGATGAAAGAGGGATAAATCTAACTCACTTTTATTATGAATGGTATTCATAGATGTATATCTAATAAAATCATTTTATTCATAGTAAAGTTGATCGTATGCTGTTGTAAAGCAACATATGCACTTTTAAGGATATATAAAAAATGTTTGAACTTTCAGCACGTGCACAGGATTTTGTCGAACGCACTAAAGCATTTATAAAAAATGAAATCGAACCTGTAGAAACTGAGTTCTGGAATGAAGTTCATCATCTTAATCAAGGCGGAAATTGGACCAAATGGCAATGGCCTGCACAACTTGAAATTTTAAAAAATAAAGCCAAACAAGCAGGGCTTTGGAATATGTTTCTGCCTTGTCCTGAACTGGGTCAGGGGTTATCTGTACAAGAGTATGCCCATATTGCAGAACTTTCAGGACGCAGTTTGATTGCACCAACGGTGTTTAACTGTAACGCACCTGACAGTGGCAATATGGAAGTCTTGTGGCGTTATGGTTCAGAGGCACAAAAAGAACAATGGCTGAAACCATTACTTGATGGAAAAATTCGTTCTGTTTTTTGTATGACTGAACCTGATGTTGCCTCATCAGACGCAACCAATATGCAAGCAACCGCTGTGGTAGATGGTGATGAAATTGTGTTAAATGGTCGTAAATGGTGGTCTTCAGGTTTGGGCGATCCCAATGCCAAAATCATTATTTTTATGGCGCATACACCTGACGAAACAAAAAGTCGCCATCAACAACACTCGATGGTATTGGTTCCTGTCGATACGCAAGGCGTGACCATTGAACGTATGTTGCCTGTCTTTGGAGATTATGATGCGCCTCACGGTCACGGCGAAGTCAGTTTTGACAATGTTCGTGTACCTGTAGCCAACTTTATTGGCGGTGCGGGACAAGGTTTCGCTATTGCACAAGGTCGCTTAGGACCAGGACGTATTCACCATTGTATGCGTTGTATCGGTGCGGCTGAAAAATCGTTGGAACTCATGATAGACCGAGGTATGAGCCGTCATGCATTTGGCAAAGAGATTTTAAAACTCGGTGGCAACCTCGAACGCGTTGCTGAAGCGCGGGTTGCGATTGATCAGGCACGTTTATTAACCTTGTATGCGGCGTATAAAATGGATACTTTAGGCAATATGGCGGCATTGACTGAAATCTCTGCAATTAAAGTCGTTGCGCCATCAGTCCTTGAAAAAGTGGTGGATATGGCAATTCAAATTCACGGCGGTGCAGGTGTATCGCGTGATACACCATTGACAGGATTTTTTGCACAGGCTCGTGCGTTACGTTTAGCCGATGGTCCTGATGAAGTGCATAAGGGTATGATTGCCAAACTCGAACTTAAAAAACGTGGTTATGGTTCAAGTAAAAACTAAGCTATTTAAATGATTTGAAATATCATTTTCCTATGTAAAGATAGACATAGGAAAATACACACCATTCAAAATTTACAAAATCAGGGAAAAAGCATGTCAGTGATTGATGTTGGTGGAAATGTCCGTGAAGGCGAAGAACTCGATGTCCGTGCAGTGGGCAATTGGCTCATTGAAAATGGTTCTGAAATTTCAGGACCTGTAGAAGTCACTCAATATTCAGGTGGCGCTTCTAATTGGACCTATCGCTTAAAATACCAAAATGCCGATTTAATTTTACGTCGTCCACCCAAAGGCACTAAAGCCAAATCCGCACATGATATGGCACGTGAATATAACGTTCAGACTTGGCTAGCACCGTATTATCCTGTTTTGCCTGAAATGGTGGCACTATGTCAGGATGAATCCGTGATTGGCTGTGATTTCTATGTCATGAAACGCATTGAAGGAATTATTCCACGTGCCAAACTGCCACCTGAATTAAAATTTGGTGAAACCGAAGTCCGTGAACTCTGCATCAATGTTTTGGACAAACTGATTGAATTACATCAAGTTCCATATCAAGGTACACCACTTGAACAATTAGGCAAAGGGGATGGATATTGTCGTCGTCAAGTTGAGGGTTGGGACTCTCGCTATGAAAAAGCCCATACCCTCAATGTGCCAAGTTTTAAGTTTGTGCGTAAATGGCTCAATGAAAATATTCCTGCTGATTCAACAAGCTGTTTAATTCACAATGATTGGCGTTTTGATAATGTCATTCTTGATCCGAAAAATCCGACACAAGTTATTGGTGTATTGGATTGGGAAATGGCAACCATTGGCGATCCACTCATGGATTTAGGTGCAGCCTTAGCCTATTGGGTCGAAGACACTGACAATCAAATTTTTAAATCGACCCGTCGCCAACCGACTCATTTAAAAGGGATGTTTACCCGTAAAGAAGTGGTGGACTACTATTTGCAGAAAACAGGTTTACAGCCTGAAAATTGGACATTCTATGAAGTGTTCGGTATTTTCCGTTTAGCAGTAATCGCACAACAAATTTATTATCGTTACTATCATAAACAAACCAATAATCCTGCATTTAAAGATTTTTGGATTGTGATTCATGCCTTACATATTCGTGCGCTGAAATTAATCGGCTTACAAAAACTCGAAGCCAATGAAATTGCACACAAATATATGGAAAAAATGAAGGAACTTTTAGCAAAATGACCACGATTTATTTGGTTCGTCATGGACAGGCATCATTCGGTGCAGAAAGTTATGACAAACTTTCACCTAATGGCGAGCTACAGGCAAAAGTTTTAGGTCAATATTTCAATAAAATTTTGAAGGAAGAACCTTATGTGGTGGCAGGTTCAATGCAACGCCATCAACAAACGGCGAATTTTGCATTGGCTGAATGTTTTCCTGAAGCCAATATTGTCACAGACAGCGCTTGGAATGAGTTTAATCATCAGCAAGTTTTTGCCCAATATGACCCACGTTTTAATGAACCGCATTTATTACGTGAAGAAGTGGCGAAAGAAGAAAGCCCTCGCGCATATTTAGCCAAAATTTTTGAAGGTGCAATTGGACGTTGGACAGGGGATGAATACCATCATGAATATGATGAGTCATGGCCCAATTTTAAAAACCGTGTCGAAACAGCCTTACAAAATCTGTGTGATGAACTCGCTCAAAGCAAGCCACGTTATGCTGTGGTGTTTACTTCAGGCGGTGTCATTTCAGTTGCCGCAGGAAAATTACTGGAACTCAGCCCAAATAAAACTTTTGCTTTAAATTGGGCAATTGCCAATACAAGTTTAACGACCTTACGTTTAGTGGGTAATGAACCGCAGATCTTGAGCTTAAACGAACATCATTTTATCAAGGCAGAAGATTTTCAGTTGCTGACTTGGATTTGATATTCATTTATTAAAACAGATTGAAAAAATTAACAGAAAATATTCAGGAAAATATCATGGCAAAAACAATTTTAATTACAGGCGCAAGTTCAGGAATTGGTGCAGGAATGGCACGTGAATTTGCCCAAAAAGGCTATAATTTGGCAGTGTGCGCACGTCGTTTAGAACGCTTACAAGATTTAAAGCAAGAACTCGAATCCAAATACGGCGTAAAAGTCATTACTAAAGTTTTAGATGTGACCGATTACGAACAAGTATTTCAAGTATTCCGTGAGTTTAAACAAGACTTTGGCACCATTGACCGTATTATTGTCAATGCAGGTGTAGGCGATGGACGTCGTATTGGCAACGGAAAATTTGAAATTAACCGTGCGACCGTTGAAACCAATTTCATTTCTGCTTTAGCACAATGTGAAGCGGCAGTTGAAATTTTCCGTGAGCAAAAGTTTGGACATTTGGTGGTAATTTCTTCTATGAGTGCCATTCGTGGCATGCCCAAACATTTAACCGCTTATGGTGCAAGTAAAGCAGGGGTTGCTGCATTGGCTGAAGGCATTCGTGCGGAACTGATTGATACCAAAATCAAAGTTTCCACGATTTTCCCAGGATATATCCGTACCGAAATTAATGAAGGTGCAAAAAAATTACCATTTGAAGTGGATGTTGAAACAGGTTCACACTTATTGGTAAAAGCCATTGAGAAACAACCTATTAAAGCCTATGTGCCACAATGGCCATGGTTGCCGCTTGGTTTGGCTATGAAAGTTTTACCCTTGAAAATTGTCAATAAACTTGGTTGATGATTTCAAATTTTAAGATCAAAAAATTTATATAAAGGAGAGTCTTGCACTTTCCTTTATCTAAAAATTATTTTTTCTTTAAATAAATCGCTTGCACATAGCCTTCTATTTCTAGATCATTGATATGAATAGAAATTTTTAACCAATAGTCATTGATGATATTGCCATAAACATGAACCAAGCTATTGCGGGGAATCTCAATTAACACTGTCCCATTCACAGAAGCTTGATCACGCAAGGATATTTTGCTCGTCACAGATGCCGTATAAATTTCATGCATAAAAATCAGATAAGACTCAATTAAATATGTATTGAATACAGACTGACTAAAATTAAAACAATACAACAAAAAGAGTAAATCCAATAACCACTGTTGATATTTTGCGACAGCGGAATTATATAAATCAGTTTTGAAATGAGGATCTAAACTGAGTTTGGACGCTACACTCATTTGAATATGATAGTCTGCCAAAATCTCTTTAAATTGCGCCTCATGTTTTTGTACATCAGAAGATAGCTTTTCAGCATCACACAAACGTTGTAATTGTATGGAAATAAAAGGATGTGCCTTAATTTCATTAATATTTTTTAAAATATCATCAACTTGTAGCTGAATACTTGGTATTGCTTCGGTATGACGAATAAATTGTTTTAATTTTTCAATAAATGGTTTTAAATCCGCTCGATCAATCGTATGAATAAAGCTATTGACTTCATCTTCTATTGCATGATGCTCAAGTTTTTTAGCCAAGATCGTGCTCCTTGAACATAGCGGAGAGAGTGTAGGTTTTTAATTATCAAGATAAAATACGCAAATATTCTAAGCTTTTACCATATAATTAACAATACTCCTGCAATAATTTTATTTCAAACAACACTATGCTACGACTTAAAATGCTGACCTTTGGCTTACTTCCTTCACTTTTATGGCAAGGTTATCAAGTCAAAAAAAATACCCCTCGTTTAGCTGAAGCATCCGGGGAGCGCAAAGGTTTAATTGGGCAGGGGCAAACATTGTCGATTTTAATCTTGGGAGATTCTGCAGCAGCAGGTGTGGGAGTACAAAAACAAGAAGATGCATTATTAGGTGCGCTATTATCTGAGTTAAAAAATCACTTTACGGTTCGCTACCAACTAGAAGCAAAAACAGGTGATACCACTTTACAGGTATTGCAAAGAACAAAGTTATTGAATAACCAGCATTTTGATATAGTGATGACTTCTGTGGGCGTGAATGATGTCACCAAATTAATTTCACCCAAAAAATGGATTCAACAGCAACATCTTTTTTATCAAGAGATAGAACAAAAATTTTCTCCTGATTTAGTCCTTGTCACTGCTGTACCGCCCATGCATTTATTTCCTGCATTACCCAATCCATTGGCATGGTTATTTGGACAATATTCCACGGCGATGAATCAAAAACTAACGAAATTTATTTTACAAAAAAAGAACTATCAATTGGTTCAATTTGATTTAGCACATTTTAGAGCATTAAATTTAGAGATGGCAAAAGATGGTTTTCACCCAAGTGCAGAAATTTATCAGCTTTGGGCAAGTGAATTGATTGGGAAAATCAAGGCTGGATTTTGAAACGCTAGGTAATAGTCATATAGTTAGCATCTATATTTGATCTAAGCCTAATCAGATTTGTTCCTAACTTCTTATTATTTTAAATGACTCACAGAACAAAGTGGAATATATTTCTGATACCAAAATTTTAGTGCTATTAAATCTGCATGTTGTGTAGATAGGCTTTGAAATCTAAGAAACTTCGTTGTGTACAGCATAGGGTACAAACATGAACAAGATGAATCCAGATCAAATAAAAGAATAATTTGATTTTTGTTTGAGACTTTCTTTTCTAAATGAATTATTTTTAAAGCAAAGATAGTAAAGTTTATGAAGTATTCTTAAGGTCAACATATCATATTTTATAAGTGAAATAGAAATCACTTAAGTTATTGAATTTTGGTTTAAGTAAGAAGGATATGAAGTTATTATTAGGTGTATCTTATTTAACATAATATACATTATGCGAAATTATGTATGTAACTCCAAAATAGAAATGTCCGGTTTCTCCAAAGTAAAAATGTCCGCTTTTAGAATATGCACTTTTGCAATTTC